>JAPLEX010000067.1 GCA_026390995.1 Flavobacterium sp. | reverse complement strand
GGAAGCTTTACAGTTAATCCCGTTCATACAATTGCTTTAACATCAGTTGCCTCAACCGAGGCCCAAATTCTTTGTGTAAACACAGCGATCACGCCCATCACCTATACGTTGGGTGGCGGTGCAACGGGAGCCAACGTAACGGGCTTGCCAGCAGGGTTAAATGCAGTAGTTGCAGGAACCACTTTGACGATCTCGGGAACACCATCTACTACGACAGGATCTCCGTTTGCCTACAGTATCACCACTACCGGAAATACTTGTGCAGTGGCTACCGATTCTGGAACCATCACAGTAAATCCGATCCACACGATCGCTTTGACTTCTGCACCTAATTCGACCACACAAACGATTTGTTTAACCGAAGCGATTGCACCAATTACCTATACCATTGGAGGAGGCGCTTCAGCTGTAACGGTAACCGGTTTGCCTGCAGGTGTAACAGCTACTCTTGTTGGTTCTATACTTACGATTTCGGGTACACCAGCATCAATCTCAGGTTCTCCGTTCAATTTTACTTTGGTAACAACTGGAAATAGTTGTTTAACTGCAACATTAAATGGGTCAATTTCGGTAAATCCACCGGCAACGATAACCATTACTTCATTGCCTGCAACAGCAAATCAGGAGTTATGTATCAATTCTCCTATTGCGCCGATTACTTATTTGGTAGCAAACGGCGCTACAAATGCAGCATTGGTCCCAGGAAGTGGAAGTTTCCCCCTAGGTGTTACAGGAATTTATGATTCTACTACGGGTATTTACACCATAAGTGGTACTCCAGCAGAAGCAGGCATTTTTAATTTTCAAATCAACACCAGCGGTGGCTGTCCATCGGTTCCTGTACAAGGAAGCATCAAAGTAAATCCAACTGCTACAATCGCGTTAACTTCTGCGACGGCTACTGCAAACCAATCCATTTGTAATGGAGCAGCCCTGACGCCAATATTTTATACGATTGGAAATGGTGCTTTGGGTGCCACACTTACTGGAATGCCTGCCGGAATTACCTCTTCTTTATCATCAGGTGTGTTAACCATTTCTGGTTCATCATTGCTTGTAGGAACCTATAATTACACGGTTACTACTTTTGGGGGCTGTTCTTCCGCTTCCTTAACGGGTACTTTAGAAATTAAGCCCAATGTTACCATTGCCTTAACTTCGGCTCCCAGTACTGCCATTCAAACCTTGTGTGTAAACGATCCAATTACGCCTATTCAATATACGGTAGGAAACGGCGCAACAGGAGCAGCTATTCTTTCCGGATCAGTTCCTTATGGAATAGTAGCCCAATTTAATGCAGGTGTATTAACTATTTCTGGAACTCCAACCGAATACAGTACGTTCCATTTTACAACTACTACAATTGGAGGATGTTCTACCGCTTCTTTATCTGCAACATTATACATCCGTTCGTTACCTGAATTTAGATTGCCGCAAGAAGGAACTATTTGTGTAGACGAATTTGGTGTGCCAAACCCAGGTGCAATTTATACTTTGGATACACAAATGGATCCGTTGCAGTATACTTTTGAGTGGAGTGATCTAAACGGAGTACTATTAGGTCAAAACAGCAGTAGTTATGACGCAACTATCCCAAGTACCTACAGTGTAAAAGTGACCAGTATTGCCACAGGATGTTCCTCTATAGTGTCTGCAGTAGTTTCACCCGCATTGCCACCGCTTTCTGCAATTGCAACTGTTTCTGCCGAATTTACCGATCAACAACTCGTAACAATTTACGTAGAGCCACAAGGTTTGTATGAGTACCAATTGGATGGAGGACCTTTCCAAACGCAAAATTATTTCACTAATTTATTGTCTGGATTCCACCAAATCGTGGTTCGAAATGCTTGTGGTGAATTGCCTGCTTTAGAAGTGCGTATCATTGATTATCCTAATTTCTTTACACCAAATAATGATACCTATAATGATTATTGGAATATCACCGATTTGGCCGATCAACCTGATGCTCAAATTTACATCTTTGACCGATTTGGAAAATTAATCAAACAAATTCAACCCAGTGGTTTTGGATGGGACGGTACCTTTAACGGGAAGCCAATGCCATCTACTGATTATTGGTTTAAGATTGACTACCTAAACGAAAAAGGTGATCCAAGCGTATTTAAATCGCATTTCTCTTTAAAACGATAAGTATGTGATATACCTAGCAAACAAAAAGGCTTCCCAGTGGGAAGCTTTTTTTTATTTAAAAAATAGAATTATTTGTTGTTGTAAACGTGTATGGCGTCTTTCAAAATTTCAACAGCACGAATCAAATCATTTTTTTTCAATACATAGGCGATGCGTACTTCTTGCAATCCCACACCTGGCGTAGAGTAAAATCCTGCGGCTGGCGCTACCATTACGGTTTCTCCATTCAAATCATAGGAATCCAACAACCATTGCGCAAAGGTGTCGGCATTGTCTACCGGCAAAGCCGCAATACAATAAAAAGCTCCTTTGGGTGTAGCCACCGTAACTCCTGGAATTTGTTGTAATCCGGCTATCAAGACATCGCGGCGTTCCTTGTATTCGGCTATCACAGAGTCAAAATAACTTTGTGGCGTATCCAAGGCTGCCTCACTGACAATCTGAGCAAACGTAGGCGGACTCAAACGCGCTTGGGCAAACTTCATGGCCGTGGTCATTACGGCTTTGTTTTTAGAAACGATACACCCAATTCTAGCTCCACACATGCTGTACCGCTTCGATACCGAATCAATCATAATCGCATGTTCTTCGAGTCCATGCAAATTCATCACCGAATAGTGTACACCTCCGTCATAGGTAAATTCGCGGTAGACCTCGTCTGCAATAAGAAACAAATCGTGTTTTTTAACTAACTCGGCCAATTGTATCAATTCTTCGTGGGAATACAAATAGCCCGTCGGATTTCCTGGATTACAGATTAATATCGCTTTGGTTTTGGGGGTGATTAATTTTTCAAAATCGGCAATAGGAGGCAAGGCAAACCCAGTTTCAATACTAGAGATTACTGGAACCACGGTTACACCCGATGCCACTGAAAATCCATTGTAATTGGCATAAAAAGGCTCAGGAATTATGATTTCATCTCCCTGATCCATGGTGGTTCCTAGGGCAAAAAGCAAGGCTTCTGATCCGCCTGTAGTGATGATGATATCGGCCACATCTACGGGCAAACCACTTTTTTGGTAAAAGGCAGCCAATTTAGTTCGGTAGCTTTCAAAACCTGCCGAATGGCTGTATTCTAAAATTTTAAAATCAAAATTACGCACTGCATTCAAGGCCACAGCTGGCGTCTCGATATCGGGCTGACCAATGTTTAGGTGATATACTTTATGTCCTTTATTTTTTGCAATTTCGGCATACGGAACCAATTTGCGAATGGGCGATTCAGGCATGGCATTGCCTTTGTGAGAAATTTTTGGCATAGGATTTAAATTGAGCTGCAAATTTGCAAAAAATTAGTTGCAACCCAATGCGTTTGGTTCACAATTATTTGCAACATCTAAAGCAAAAAAAAAGCCTTCTTTCGAAAGCTTAGAAATTAATAATCACTGGTAGGGACACTCTTTTTCTTTTCGAGTATGTTTACGTTTTCACGAACCAATACTTCCCCTTTTATCTTGATGGCTACTTTGCCGTTTTCAATATTTACCGCATTGCACTCCACCGTAATGGTTTTGCGAATCGGTCCAGGGCTCATGTTGTATTTCACTTCAATTTTGCCCATTTTTCCTGGCATAATTGGTTCGGTGGGTTTGGTTGGGATGGTGCATCCACAAGTTGATTGCACTTCAGTAATAATTAACGGAGAATCACCTGTGTTTTTAAACTCAAATACACGCACACCCGAGTCGGTATCTTTGTATACTTTTCCATAATCAATGGTGTTCTCGGCTGCAGAAAATACAATTTTAGGGCCTTTTTGAGCAAAAGCGGTACAGCCAATTAGCAAGGCAAGTAGGTAATAATATTTTTTCATGGGGTATGTACTTTATAAATGGGGCTAGCAAAGCACTGTATGCGATATTAATCTGTTGAGATATTTTACCTATGAGCTTACCCAATCAATTTGACGCCAAAACCATCGAGCAAAAATGGTACGATTACTGGATGAAAAACAACTATTTTCATTCCACTCCCGACCAACGCACTCCCTATACCATTGTAATTCCTCCACCAAATGTAACCGGAGTTTTGCACATGGGCCACATGCTCAACAACACCATACAAGACGTCTTGATTCGTCGTGCCCGTCTCAAAGGATTCAATGCCTGTTGGGTGCCAGGAACCGATCACGCCTCTATTGCCACCGAGGCAAAAGTTGTCGCCAAGTTAAAAGAGCAAGGCATAGACAAAAACGATCTAACGCGCGAAGAATTTTTGGCGCATGCCTGGGAATGGACCCACAAATATGGCGGCGTTATTTTAGAGCAATTAAAAAAATTGGGTGCTTCTTGCGATTGGGACCGCACCAAATTTACCATGGACCCCGACATGTCTGCCTCGGTTATTCGCTCCTTTGTTGATTTGTATAACAAAGGCCTAATTTACCGCGGTTACCGCATGGTCAATTGGGATCCGCAAGCCAAAACTACTTTGTCTGACGAAGAAGTTATTTACGAAGAACAACAAGGAAAATTATATTACATCAAGTATAAAATTGAAGGCACTTCCGATTTCTTAACGGTTGCCACCACGCGTCCGGAAACCATTTTTGGCGACACGGCCATATGTGTCAATCCTAATGACGAGCGTTTCATGGCTTTGCACGGCAAACAAGTGCGTGTTCCCATTTGCAATCGCTTGATTCCCATTATTACCGATGAGTATGTCGACATCGAATTTGGAACCGGTTGCCTTAAAGTAACCCCAGCTCATGACGTAAACGACAAAATGCTGGGCGACAAACACCAACTCGAAATCATCGATGTATTTAATGACGATGCCACTTTATCGGCGCACGGCATGCATTATGCGGGTAAAGATCGTTTTGTAGTGCGCAATGAAATTGCCGTTGAGCTAGATTCCATCGCTGCCTTAGCCAAAACTGAAACCCACCTAAACAAAGTAGGAACCTCTGAGCGAACAAAAGCTGTTATTGAGCCGCGCTTGTCTGATCAATGGTTTCTCAAAATGGAAGATTTGGTTAAGCCAGCCATTACTGCTGTATTGGAAACCAACGAAATTAAGTTATACCCCAAAAAATTCGAAAACACCTACCGCCATTGGCTAGAAAATGTACGCGATTGGAATATTTCTCGCCAACTCTGGTGGGGACAACAAATCCCGGCGTATTACTACGATGAGGGAAAAGAAGATTTTGTCGTGGCCGAAACCGCCGAAGCAGCTTTACAATTGGCTCAATCCAAAACAAATAATCCACAACTTACGATTGCCGATTTACGTCAAGATGCCGACGCCTTAGATACGTGGTTCTCCTCTTGGTTGTGGCCGATGTCCGTATTTGGCGGCATTATGGATCCTAAAAATCCTGAATTCCAGTATTATTACCCCACCAATGATTTGGTGACTGGTCCTGATATTTTATTTTTCTGGGTAGCGCGTATGATCATTGCAGGCTACGAATACACCGACAAAAAACCATTTACCAATGTGTATCTAACCGGTTTGGTGCGCGATAAGTTCCGTCGTAAAATGTCAAAATCACTGGGGAATTCGCCAGATCCACTCGACTTAATAGAACAATTTGGTGCCGATGGCGTGCGTGTAGGCTTGTTGTTGAGCGCCTCAGCCGGAAACGACATCATGTTTGACGAAGAGTTGTGCAACCAAGGAAAAGCCTTTACCAACAAAATATGGAATGCTTTCAAGCTAATCAAAGGCTGGGAGGTGAGTGAGTCCATTGCACAACCCGAATCATCGGCTGTAGCTATTGCTTGGTACGAAGCCAAATTGCAACAGACTTTGGTTGAAATTGAAGATCATTTTGAAAAATACCGCATATCCGATGCCTTGATGGCCATTTACAAATTGGTTTGGGATGATTTTTGTTCATGGTTTTTAGAGATGATCAAACCGGCATACCAACAGCCCATTGATGCCAAAACCTATGCCAGTGCCATTTATATGATGGAACAAAACATGAAATTGTTGCATCCGTTTATGCCGTTTATTACCGAAGAAATTTGGCATTTAATTCAAGCGCGTACCACAGAAGAAGCACTGATTGTATCAACCTGGCCGGAACAAAAACCTTTTGACACCCAAATTATTTCACAATTTGACACGGTAATCGAGGTAATTTCTGGAATTCGTACCATCCGAAAAGAAAAGAACTTGCCATTTAAAGATGCAATTGAGTTTAAAGTCATCAACCACGACAGCTTTACCCCCTATTTTGATGTAGTGATTGCCAAATTGGGCAATATTTCCCAGCTGGATTATGTTACAGAAAAAGTAACGGGCGCCTTGTCGTTTCGGGTAAAATCAAATGAGTATTTTATTCCCATTACGGGTGCGATAAATATTGATGAAGAAGTAGCCAAACTAGAAGAAGAACTCAAGTATACCCAAGGCTTTTTACTTTCGGTACAAAAAAAGTTATCCAACGAACGATTTGTAGCTGGAGCCCCAGAAGCGGTTTTGGCAATAGAGAGAAAAAAAGAAGCCGATGCCTTGGCCAAAATATCGGCCATAGCCGAACGTCTGAGCAGTTTAAAATAAAAACAAAACCCAAGATTTACTCTTGGGTTTTTTTATGTTGTGCGATGGCGTAATAATAGGCAACGAGCAAAAGTCCCAGCACAAAAAACAGTGCTGCATACGGTCGATACCCATCATTGGCATAAAATTCGCCAGTCATCCAAACCGAATTGGCAATAATCCAACAGCAGACGGCCAAATTATGTAACAACTCCGTAGTGGTTTTTCGTAATTTATAGGTTAAATAAATCGCAACACTTATCGTAGGTATAATCATGAACATTCCAGCATTTTTATAGGAAAGTACCCAGCAGGTGTCTTTGAGCAACCACATCGCAATGTGTAAATTCTCGATTTTTCGAATTTTAGGTTGAGTGGACTGCAAGTGGTTTAGGGAGTATTAGGGGGTGAAGCATTTTCAAAACGCTCGGTTACTTTTGCCCAATTGATGCTGTTAAAAAAAGCATCTATGTATTTTTTCCGTTTGTATTGGTAGTTCAAGTAATAGGCATGTTCCCACACGTCTAAAGCCAAAAGGGGAGTGCCTTTTAGGGCAGAATTAGGCATTAATGGATTATCTTGATTTGCCGTGCTGCATACTTGTAGTTTCCCTGTATTGTCTAGAATGAGCCAAGCCCAACCCGAACCAAATTGTTTTAATGCAACAGATGTGAATTGTGATTTAAACTCTTCAAACGTGCCAAAATCTCTAGTAATTAGACTTGC
>JAPLEX010000073.1 GCA_026390995.1 Flavobacterium sp. | reverse complement strand
ATGTTTTTCATGCCGCGCTGGTGTAAAGAAGCACTCAGCTGTTGGTAATCGGCATTAGTTCCATACCGAGCATCTATTTGATACACATCCGATTGACCATAGCCGTGATACGATCCGCGGGGGTCATTGTCTTCGCAAAGCGGTGTACACCATAGCGCCGTAGCGCCCAAGGCTTGTATGTAATCCAGCTGCTGAATAATTCCTTCGATATCCCCGCCGTGACGGTCGCCAGGATTGGTACGGTTGGCTTTCTCGGTAAGTTTGTCTTGGCTGTCGTTGCCGGGATTCCCGTTGGCAAAGCGATCGGGCATGATCAAGTAGATCATGTCAGCCGAACTGAAGCTGTTGCGAAATCTTGAGTTGGGTTTGCGAGCTTTTAAACTATAGGATTGGGTAAATGCTTTTCCCCCTTGGCTGAAGGTGAATTGCAAATCTTGCGCCGGAACATTTTGGGTGTCAATGGTTACAAATACGTAATTGGGATTTTCGGTTTTTTGCACGTTTTCAATCACCACACCACTGGAAACTGAAATGCTGTTTTGGGCAATATTTTTGCCGTAAAACATGATTTGCACCTCCGGATTGGTCATGCCGCTCCACCAAAAAGGCGGTTCGGTTTTTTGAATTTGGGCAAAGGAACTTGCAGAAAACAATACAGTAATAATTGCAACCCCTATGTTTCGGATGCAAAGACGCAAATAATCAGTTTTATAATCCATTAGCAACACGTTTTATTCCGTTTTTAATTAAGGCTTCATTAAAATTTATTAATAATCCAAGTTTAATATTAGTTACTCTAGTATAAGTCAATAGTTGTTTCAAATGTACAGGAACTATTTTTTCAACTGACTTCAACTCTATGATAACTTTTTCTTCTACAATTATATCGGCTCGAAACCCTACATCTAAATAGACGTCCTCCCATTTTACAGGTATAGCTTTTTGCCTTTCTACATTTAATCCTTCTTTGATTAATTCATGACATAAAATAGCTTCATATACACTTTCCAATAAACCTGGCCCAAGCCTATTATGAATCCTATAGGAAACATTTACAATAATTTTAGCTATTTCATTTTCTGTCAAATTCTTCATACAAATATATTATGTGGCTTCGATGGTAATTAAATAAAGTCTTTTATCGCAAAGACGAAATACCGATGAATCGGTATGCAACCTTTTTTTGCGACTTAGCGGCTTTGCGAGAAACTAGAAATCCTATTCTGTTTTATCTCTCGCAAAGACGCAATACCGATAAATCGGTACGCAACCTTTTTTTTGAGACTTAGCGGCTTGGCGAGAAACAAAAAAACCAATTCTGTTTTACCTCTCGCAAAGACGCAATACCGATAAATCGGTACGCAACCTTTTTTTTGCGACTTAGCGGCTTTGCGAGAAACTAGAAATCCTATTCTGTCTTACCTCTCGCAAAGACGCAATACCGATAAATCGGTACGCAAAGTTTTTCATTTCATTCTTATACTGAACTAATCATAAAACAAAGCCTTTTGCGACTTCGCGGGTTCGCGTGAAACCAGAAATCCTATTCTGTTTTATCTCTCACAAAGACGCAATACCGATAAATCGGTACGCAAAGTAATTATTTTGACTTAGTGCAAAACACTATTTTTCAAATTAAACCGTCACCAAATTGGTGGGTTTCACCACGACTACTTTTCCGTTGACTATCACAGTTATTTCGTGATCGCCTTCGAGTAAAAAGTTGGTGCCTGCATGGCTTACCGAAACTTGTACAATTTGATTTCTGAAATTGATCTTAAACGAATAGGCCGCCCATTCTTTGGGGATTCTCGGTTCAAAATGCAAGGTATTGTCTTTCACGCGCATGCCGCCAAACCCTTCTACGATACTCATCCAAGTACCGGCCATTGAGGTAATGTGACAACCCTCTTCGACCTCTTTGTTGTAATCGTCTAGGTCCAAGCGAGAGGTGCGTAAATAAAAGGTATAGGCCATGTCCATTTTATTTAATGTGGCCGCTTGAATAGAATGCACACAAGGCGAAAGTGAACTTTCGTGAACCGTAAAGGGCTCGTAAAAATCAAAATGGCGTTCCAATTGATCTTTGGTAAAATGGTCTTCAAAAAAGTAAAACCCTTGCAACACATCGGCTTGTTTGATGTAGGGCGAACGCAAAATGCGGTCCCAAGACCACTTTTGGTTGATGGGGCGTTGGCTAAGATCCAAGTCGGCCACTTTTACCAACTCTTTGTCCAAGAAACCGTCTTGTTGCAAATATACCTGATGGGTTTCATCGTATGGGAAATACATGTTATCGGCCACCTTTTTCCAGACTTGCAATTCGGCGTCTGACAAATTGGTTTTTTGAGTGATGCGTTTGTGATCGGATGGATATTCTACCGCTACTTTTTGCAATTGGGCATAGGCATAATCGATGCACCATTTGGCAATGTAATTGGTGTAAAAATTATTGTTGACGTTGTTTTCGTATTCGTTCGGGCCTGTTACACCCAAGATCACATATTGGTTTTTATGTGTCGAAAAAGTGGCGCGTTGTTGCCAAAAACGGGCAATGCCAATCAACACTTCCAATCCTTTTTCTGGGATGTATGAATAATCTCCAGTGAATCGATAGTAGTTAAAAATGGCAAAGGCAATGGCGCCGTTGCGGTGAATTTCTTCGAAGGTAATTTCCCATTCGTTGTGGCATTCTTCGCCATTCATGGTTACCATCGGATACAAAGCGGCGCCGTTGATAAAGCCCAATTTGGCCGCATTTTCGATGGCTTTGTCCAATTGATTGTAACGGTAGGTCAATAAATTGCGCGCCACTTGCTGGTCTTTGGTGGCCATGTAAAACGGGATGCAATAGGCCTCGGTGTCCCAATAGGTTGATCCGCCGTATTTTTCGCCGGTGAATCCTTTTGGACCAATATTTAGTCGAGAATCTTTCCCTAAATAAGTTTGATTCAACTGGAAAATATTGAAACGAATGCCTTGTTGTGCTTTGACATCGCCATCGATGGTAATGTCGCTCATTTCCCAGATTTTGGCCCAAGCCACTTGTTGCATTTGCAGCAATTGGGCATAACCCAATTCCTCTGCTTTGGCAATGACTTCTTTGGCGGCTTTTATGGTGTTTTCGTGATTCAATGAAACGGTATAGCCACCTAGTTTGTGAAGGCTAGCAGTTTGTCCTTTGGCCACAGCCAATTCGTAGGCGTATTGAATTTTATCGGTTGTTTTTGCAACGATGGCAGATGAAACGGTCATTTTTTGTCCGGCCAACAATAGTGTATTGTGCATGAACGTGGTGGCCGTGAAATGCGTTTTAAATGTACGCGCCGTTACAAAGCCTGAATTATCCGCTTGTTGAACAGCCATGGGCTCCCAAAATTTTTCTTCCCAGTTGGCGTCTTCGTTGTGCACGCCGGCATCCACATAGGGTTTGAATACAATTTTGGCATCGCCATTTAGCGGAGTAATGTTGTAGTTGATGACACCCAATTCATCCATGTCCAAGGACAAAAATCGGCTTACTTGTACGGCAATTTCAGTGCCATTTGGTAGGGTAGCTTCAAACGAGCGGTGATATACACCCTCTTTCATATTTAATTCCCGGCGGAAGTTGCGCACCGAAGTACAGGTATGCAAATCGAGTGCTTCGCCATTGATTTCGATGTCAATTCCAATCCAATTGGGCGCATTGAGCACCTTGGCAAAATATTCGGGGTAACCGTTTTTCCACCAACCCACTTTGGTTTTATCGGGGTAATATATTCCGGCGATGTAACTTCCTTGAAAGGTGTGTCCGGAATAGGTTTCTTCAAAATTGGCACGTTGCCCCATGGCACCGTTTCCAATACTAAACAAACTCTCGGATGATTTTACGCGTTCGGCATTAAATTCTTCTTCAATAATCGACCAGTTGTCTGGTTTAATGTAATCTTGGTTCATTGTATTAATTTGAAAATTTGAAAATTTGAAAATGAGTAAATTAGGCTCAGTTTCTAACTTTTAATGATGTATAAGGGTTGTTAAAAAGGCTTCATCAATAAAGGTGAAATCTTTAAATATATATTTTGCTTCGTGTAAAATGGCGGCTTCGCCTATGCCAATACTGGTCATGTGTGCGATATTCGCGGCTTGAATTCCGGCTACCGAATCTTCGAAGACAATGGAATTTTCATTGGAAACACCTACTTTTTGCGCAGCTTGTAAAAACACTTCAGGATCGGGTTTGGCGTTGGTTACGTCGTTTCCATCCACAATGGCATCAAACATGGGCATGATGCCGGTTTTCTCTAATATGGGTCGGGCATTTTTACTGGCCGATCCCAAGGCGATGAACTGGCCCTTTTCTTTCAGAAAATGCAACACGGGCAGAATGCCAGGCAACAATTCGGAGGCATCCATATCTACCAAATAGGACAGATATTCTTCGTTTTTTTGGTGCAACCAAATGGCTTTTTGTTCGGGCGTGGCTTTTACGTTGCCCAATTCTAAAATGATATCCAACGAGCGCACGCGGCTGACACCTTTAAGCAATTCGTTGTGCTCGTGGGTAAAGTCAATATGCAATTCCTGGGCGATTTTTTTTTATTCTAAAAAATGGTACTTCGCAGTATCAACAATCACACCGTCTAAATCAAAAATAAAGGCTTTTTTCACGGCTAGGCTATGGTTTTTACGTCATCTACATCTTTTACACGCACAACCAAAATAGCCGCAATCAAGAAACTTACTCCGCTGGTAATCAAGGCATAAATGGCATTGTCGTGATACAGATACTGTACAATTGGACCACCAATAATCGCATTGATAATTTGTGGAATCACGATAAAGAAATTGAAAATTCCCATGTATACTCCCATCTTTTTGGGCGTAATCGCGCCGGCTAAAATGGCATACGGCATCGATAAAATACTGGCCCAAGCAATGCCCAACAAGACCATGGACAGGATCAACCAATTTTCATCGGGCATAAAATACATTGAAATGAGACCTATTCCGCCAATGGTTAAGGAAATGGAATGCGTGAGTTTTCGGCCAATTTTCTTGGCGATATAAGGCAATGCAAAGGCGTAAATGGCCGATACAAGGTTGTAAATTCCAAATAAGATGCCTACCCAGTCACCGGCATTTTGGTAGGCCTGGCTTTCATGATCATTGATAGGCAAATGGTAAATGTGGTGTGCTACGGCAGGTGTAGTAAATACCCACATGCCAAATAACCCAAACCAAGAGAAAAACTGCACCCAACTGAGTTGGCGCATGGTGGTAGGCATTTTTTGAAAGTCGGTGAAAATGTCTGTGAGTTTAGAAGGTTTTTCGTCTTCTTTTTGCAGGGCTTCGGCATGGGCTTTTTCATCAGTAAATTGGGCCAATTCTTCGGGCGAATATTCACGCACCGAAAAAATAGAAATCAAAATGGAGGCAATTAAAACCAAGGCGCCAATGATGAAGGAAAGTACTAAATTGAGTGGGGCGCTTCCGCCAATGGCTTCATTAGAAATGCCCATCCAATTGGTGAGTACATAAGGCAACCAGGATCCGATAACCGCGCCAAATCCAATTAAGGCAGTTTGTACGCTGAATCCTAAGGTGCGCTGATCGGTGTGCAAGGTATCACCCACCAAGGCGCGAAAAGGCTCCATGGCAATATTAAACGAGGCATCCATGATCATGAGCATTCCTGCTCCAACCCATAAAGACGGTAAAATAGAGGTGAGTAAATTGGCTTGCGGCATGAGCACCAAACCGATAGAAGCCAAGACGGCTCCCAGTAAGAAAAATGGTTTTCGGCGACCAAAACGGCTCCACGTATTGTCACTGTAATGACCAATCAACGGCTGAACAATCAAGCCCATTAAAGGCGCGATGATCCAAAACCAGGACAATTCGTGCACGTCGGCACCAAAAATTTGGAGTACTCGGCTGGCGTTGGCATTTTGCAGGGCGAAACCCATTTGAATTCCCAAAAATCCGAAACTCATGCTCCAGATTTGCCAGTAACTTAATTTACGCTTTTCCATTATCGTTATTTTATGGATTGATAAAAACGATAAGCGCGTGGCTTATCAAAACTTACTTATAGGTTCGAAGTAAAAGTATACGTTTTGATAACTGGCGGTAAATATACTACTATTTTTAAATTCCAAAAGAAATTTGGACAGAATGACTCCCATCGAAAATTTCGTTTAAAGGTTAAACGTTTAATCGGCTAACCCATAACCCTATAGTATTCTCTAGATCTTCGTATACTCCAGCAATTATTAATTACAGCTCCGGTGTGGATTCTCTCGAAACCAATTCAGTTTCAATTACTTCTGTTTTGTAGGATTCCTCTTCGTCGTTGGCTTCCAAGCGGTCGATGAGCATGGTGGCCGCTTTGCCTCCCATTTTGATGCCGTTTTGGCTCACGGTGGTGATGCTGGGCGATGAGTACTTAGAAATGATCCCGTCGGTAAATCCAATCACAGCCAAATCTTGCGGGATTTGTATCTGTAAGTGCTTGGCGGCTTTAATTGCGGTTACCGCAAACAATTCGTTCACTGCAAAAACCGCATCCAAATTTTGGTTGGCAATGAGTTCTTCGATTTGTTCCGAGCAGTGATCGATATCTTCGATTTTTACGATTCTATTTTGATCTATTTCAATATCGTTGTTGCGCAAGGCTTGCAAATAACCTTCAGTGCGCAATTTGCCCACGCTCACGTAATCAACAGTGGTGATTAAGGCAATTTTTCTGTAGCCTTTATCGACTAGACTTTGAACAGCGTTGAATGCAGCCAAACTGTCGTCAATAATTACTTTGTCACACAAAATATCATTGGTCACGCGGTCAAACATCACCACAGGCATCCCTTGGTTGATGACTTCTGAAATGTGATGAAAATCTTTTTTGGATTGGGTTTCTTTGGAGAGCGAAAGGATGAACCCATCGATACTGCCATTGGCCAACATTTCCATGTTAATTACCTCTTTGTCAAAGGATTCGTTTGACAAACATACCATCACATTGTACCCACGTTCGTTGGCTACGGTTTCGATTCCGCTGATGACGGTCGCAAAAAAATGATGCACAATTTCGGGGATAATAATGCCGATGGTTTTGGTTTTTTTGTTTTTTAAACTCAACGCAATGAGGTTGGGTTTGTAATTGTAAAGCTTGGCAAATGCCTGTACTTTTTGTCGGGTATCTTCGCTAATTTCTGAACTATCACGCAAGGATTTTGAGACAGTCGAGATAGAGACATCTAATTCTCTGGCAATTTGCTTTAAGGTGACTTTGCGTTTCATAGAATTTCCTTGTTTTCGAGCTGGTAAAATAACAAAATCGAATTCACTTGAATTGAAATCGGTTGTAATTTTTTATGCTATTTTTGAATGTACAAATAAAGCCCTATTTATTTCTATGAATGAGAATTTATAGGCTATTCTTTATATAAAGCAGAGAAAGTTTTCAACACGAAAACGTTTTCGCCTTCCTATTATAGTAGGAAGAGCTTTGATATCGGTTTTTTTACATAAATTTAACGTTCGAAGTAAAGTATACGCTTATCAAATGAATTTGTAATTTAATTAAACTGTATGAAAACAATTTACAAAAAGTTGTTGTTGTTCGTATTTCTATTCCCGTTTGCTGCGCTTGCCCAAAGCACCCTTGACGGAAAAGTAGTCGACAAAGTTTCGAAACAACCTATTCCGGGTGTCAATGTAGTGGTTCAAGGAGCCGCAAACAGCACCCAAACTGATTTTGACGGAAAATTCCGTTTAGTAAAAATCAAAAAAGGAGACAAAATTTTGGTCTCTTACATCGGGTACAACTCCGTAACTGTTCCGTATACCGGGCAAACTGAGCTAACAGTGTCCCTAGAAGAATCATCCAACCAACTGCAAGAAGTAGTAATACAAGTGGGGTACGGAAGCGTCAGGAAAAAAGATGCAACGGGATCGTTAGAACTAATTACTTCGAAAGATTTTAATAAAGGTGCAATAACAAGCGTAGATGGCTTGATTAATGGACGAGCTTCCGGAGTTGTTGTAACTTCGTCAGGGACTCCAGGAAATGGCGCTACAATAAGAATTAGAGGCGGTTCTTCACTTCTAGCCAACAATGATCCTTTAATTGTAATCGATGGATTGCCTACAGATGGCGGCCTTACATCGGTTAATCCTAACGACATAGAATCGTTTTCTATCTTAAAAGACGCGTCTTCAACAGCTATTTATGGAAATAGAGGTTCCAACGGGGTAATTCTCATTACCACAAAGAAAGGTTCCAAAAAAGAATTAGAAGTTAATTTGAACACCTTCACATCCGCAAATACTTTAGCTAAAAAAATTGATGTATATTCTGCTGATGAGTTCAGATCTTTAATTAATTCTAAGTTTCCAACCAAAGTTGGATTATTAGGAAATGCTAAAACAGACTGGCAAGAAGAAATTTTTGAAACTTCATTTACTTCAGACCTCAATCTTTCGATTTTGGGTAATTTATTCGGAAAAGTGCCCGCAAGGTTAACCATTGGAAATACTGATAATAATGGCATTTTATTGACGTCTGAATTCAAAAGAACAACGGGGTCTTTTTCATTAAATCCAAGTTTTTTTGATAACCATTTAAAATTCAATATTACAGGAACTTATTCATATACATATAAAAGAGATGCAGATGAAGGGGCTATTGGTAGTGCAATTTCTTATGATCCAACACAAACTGTTTTTGACCAAAATTCAATTTTTGCTGGATACACTGAGCAAATAGATTCAAACGGAATACCTAGAGGAACTTCAAATCCTTTAGCGCTTTTATATGAGAGAAGAAACATAATTTTAATTTAGAGTATAACTCTCATTTTTTACCCGATTTGAAAGCGATTATCAATTTAGGTACCGACAAAGAGGCAGGAACTAGTTTCAATAGAACTAATCCATTATCTCGATCAGGATTTAACACTACTTTAGGAACAGGGGCTGGAAATACTTTGGCGGATGGTCAAGTAGGGTATTACGGAGAAACTTGGTTTGACAACAGAAACCAAAACCTTAATATGCAATTAAATTATTCCAAAAAAATTAAAAAATTTAATGTAGATGTTTTAGGAGGTTATGAGTGGCAACAATTCGATTTTCAAAATTTTAAGTCCGGCAATATAAACCTATATTCCTATCCTAATTTAAATGAAATTGTAAATAGAGATGTTTATACAGATCCAGGTAACAATCTTCAAGCTTATTTTAGTCGTTTGAATTTAGGATATAATGATAAATATTTATTGACTGTAAACTTTAGAAGAGATGGTTCTAGTAAAGTGTCTCCTATAAATAAATGGGATAATTTTATGGGATTCGCTTTAGCATGGAAAGTTAATGAAGAGAGTTTCTTGAAAAATTCAAACGTATTTTCTGATTTAAAACTACGATTAAGTTATGGAGAAACAGGACAGCAAGCTATTTCAGATCAAATTGCATGGTTCAAAAGATATTCGGTTTCAAACAATGCTTATTACCAATTCGGAAATGAATTTTTTTTAGTAGCCAAACCTGAAGGATATAATGAAAATTTGAAATGGGAGAGAAGTGCAAAGTACAACATAGGTCTTGATTTTGGATTTTTCAACAATAGATTAAAAGGAAATATCGACGGATATTATTCTAAAACTAATGATCTATTTGCATATACAGTTCAAGGAGCACTTCAAAATCTAGGTATTTATGGGCCAAGAAACATTGGCGAATTAGTATCAAAAGGAATTGACATTGGGTTAAATGTTGAAGCAATTAAAAAGGAAAATTTTGAATTGAATTTTAATTATAATGCAACTTTCAACAAATTAGAGTTAACTGATGTGTTTGTAGACAACCAAACTACTGGAGGAATTGGGCTTCAATTATTTACTCAAATTTACAAAGTTGGTTTAGCACCAAATGCTTTTTGGGTTTATCAACAAATTTATGACACAAACGGTAGACCAATAGAAGGTGCTTATGTTGATCGAGATGGAAATGGTGTAATTGATTCAAACGACAAATATAATTACAAAAAACCGCAAGCTGACGTAACAATGGGGTTCTTGACCAACGCAACGATTTTTAAAAACTGGGATTTTTCTATGGCTTGGAGAGCAAGTATCGGCAACTATGTTTACGATCAAGTTTCTTCCGGCAGAGCCAATTTGAGTGCTGTTTATAATTCCTTTACTGAGACCATAAGTAACACAACTACTGATTATGGTGATACTCAGTTCGTAACCGGCGCCAACAGAGAATCAGATTATTATGTGAAAGACGGAAGTTTCCTTAAATTAGACAATATAACAATTGGACACAATTTCAAAAAATTGTTAAATAATGATAAAACGTCTTTACGTTTATATACTGGAGTGCAAAATGTGCTTATAATTACCAAATATAAAGGAATTGATCCTGAAGTCTTTAACAATGGTATCGACAATACAATATTTCCTAGAGCAAGAATATTTATGCTAGGAGTAAATGCTAATTTTTAATACAAATGAAAATGAAAAATTTAAAGATGTTAAGTAAAATAAATTTTATTGCTTTTCTATTAGTTCTGTTTTTATTGATTTCATGTACAAAAGACTTGGATATTGTTCCTCAAGACGATGACGATTTTACAAGTGAGATTTTCTATCAAAATCCGAATTCATATAAACAATTTCTAGCTAAAATTTATTCAGGATTAGCACTTACTGGACAATCTAATGTTGCTGGAAATTCAGATTTAGGTTCGGGTGCTGGAACTGTTGATGAAGGTTTTTCACAGTATCTTAGAGGTTATTGGCAATTGCAAGAATTGTGCACAGATGAAGCAATAATTGCCTGGAATGATCCAACAATTCCAGACTTGAATACAAATTCATGGAATGCTGATAACATTTATACAGAAGCTTTTTTCGCCAGAATATTTTTTCAAATAGGTTTATGTAATGAATTTTTAAGAGAAACGACAGATGCTAAATTATCGGAAAGAGGTGTAACAGATGATTTAAAAACACAAATTAAAATGTTCCGTGCGGAAGTAAGATTTTTGAGGTCCTTATCATATTACCATGGTATTGATATTTTTGGTAAAATACCTTTTGCTACTGAAGCAGATTTTCTTGGAACGCCTCCGCCAATGAAAAGTAGAGTATTTGTTTTTGAATATATCTTATCTGAACTTAATGCAATTAATGAAGACATGGCAGCCCCAAGAGCTAATGAGTATGCAAGAGCAGATCAAGCTGCCGCATGGATGCTAAAAGCTAAACTGCTATTGAATGCAAAAGTATATACAGGTACAGACAGAAGCGCAGAGGCTTTGTCAGCAGTAAATCAAGTTATTAATTCTGGATACACTATCGCACAAATTCCATATTCAAATTTATTTAAAGCGGACAATAATATAAATGGGGCTCAAAATGAGATTATATTCCCTATCGCATATGATGGTATAAAAACTTGTAGTTACGGCGGCACTACTTTCCTTATACATGGTAGCTCAGACAACACTCTTGCTTTAAGTCTAGGTGTTGATTCTGGTTGGAGAGGATTTCGAACACGTCAAGAATTTGTTAGTGTTGCTAATAACGACCCTAGAGTTATGATTGTTGGAGGAAACACAGATCCGGCATTCATTACCAATCCAACCGTTACTCAAAATCCTGACGCCTTTTTAGAAGGGAAAAAATTAATCAAGTATTCAAACAAAAGATCTGATGGTTCTTTAGCTCAAAGCGCAACTTTCCCAGACACTGATTTTCCTCTATTCAGAATGGCTGATGCATATTTGATGTATGCAGAGTTGGCAGTTAAAGGTTTTGGTGATATAGGAACTGCTGTAGGCTACGTTAATGCTTTAAGAACTAGGGCTAATAGTCAAACTATTACTGATAATGACTTGACAATTGATTTCGTATTAAATGAAAGAGGTAAAGAGCTTTATTGGGAAGGCCATAGAAGACAAGATTTAATTCGTTTTGGAAAATATTTAAGTGGCTATACATGGCAATGGAAAGGAGGGGCTCTTTTAGGTGTTGATATACCAGAGTATAAACTTGTCTATCCAATTCCAAGGAAAGAATTGACATCTAATTCTAATTTATCTCAAAATATTGGATATAATTAAAAATTTTTTATCAGCCAATGGGTTTCAATTAAGGTCAACCACGCTAAATTCACCTATGGTATTGACTCCATCGAATGACAACGATATAGTGGCCGTCTTAGAGTGGGATAAAAGCAATACGGGCCTCCCAACAGTTTCTGTTTATACGATTCAAGTATCTGAAAGCGGTGTGTACAATACTGAGGTAAGTGGTAACTCAGGAAATAACTTGAGCGCTAGTACTTATTCGCTAAAAGCAGGTGAGATTAATTCTATTGTTAATAGGCTTCCCAATTATGCTTGTGGTCAAGAAATCTCGATTGATGTTAGAATCAAAGCAAAAGTAGGAACTTCTGATAATGCATTTGTTCAATACTCGAATCCAATTACCATTAAAGTAACCCCTTATTCTACGGCAAAGCCTTTGTTGGCATTTACAACCGACGCCTCGCTTGCAGCAGATTCAGATAAATTAGCTTCTTCGAGCTATTTAGTTTCATCTGATTACCAAGGGTTCTTCTTTTTAACACCGGGAACATATAAATTTTATAAGCCAAATTCTTGCAATGGGTTTACTTCGCCAACTGAATATGGTACTAACGGTTCAAATTCAGGTGCTTTAGATGCAAGTGGTGCAACAGGATTCACAGTTGCAACTGCAGGCCACTATTTGATAAAGGCAAACTTAAATGAAACAGGCACTGGAGCAATGACTTATAGTATAACGCAATTCAATTATCCGACAAACACTTTTGGAATTTTCGGTGGTGCAACCAAATCTATAGGTTTCTCAAATACAACACCTATGATTTATGATGAAGCTTCAAAAACATGGAGTTTAACGATAGAACTGATAAATGGTAAAAAATTCGGATTCAAAACCGGAAATGGTAACTCACCATTAGCGATTTTAACGGGTACTGGAACTGGTTCTGCTGTAACTTCACCGTTAACTTCGATTGATCCTCCATTTACAAATGCAAATTATACTGATGGTTCCATTAAAGCACCAGGAGATTTTGTAAACAATAATACTAAAACAAGATATAATGTGGTTGTTGATGTCAGTAAGGCAAGAAACTATTCCTATAGTTTAACCCCAAATCCAAATTAGTACAACTTTTAAAAACGGGGCTACACATCAGCCCCGTTTTATCCAAAAAATGTCCCCAATTATACTTTTAACTTAATACTATGAAAAAAACTATTTTATTTCGTTTTGGTTTTTGCTTGCTTTCACTTGTCGGAATGGCCCAAGTTACCATCACCCCATCCACTTTTGCGGTAACCGATCCGATTACAATTACCGTATCGTTTGCCAACGCGACCTGCAACACGATGGGTGCCAATCCCGCTAAAGTGTATATGCATGCGGGTATCGGAAACGACGCCAATGCCTTTGGCTATAGTGTAATTGGAAACTGGGGTCAAGACAACGGGGTGGGTTATATGACCAACAACGGCAACGGGACTTGGAGCATGACTATTACGCCCAGCACCTATTTTAATTTGAATGCTACTCAACAAGCAACAGCAACCAAATTGGGAATGGTGTTTCGAAACGCTACGGGAACTCAAACCTTGAAATTACCCCCTAGCTGCGGTGATTTCATTTTTAATGTAGGGTATTTTCAAGTGAATCTAACGGCGCCTCTGGTGAACAGCACCAACTTGGTGAATAACGGCAGTAATTTTGTGATTCAAGCCAGCAACACCAATGGTTTAGCCAATTATAATTTACTAGCCAATGGTGTGAGCATCAATACCGCTACAGGCGTTTCTACCTACAACTACACCCAAAACAACTTGACAAGCAATCAATTCTATGAATTGGTAGTTACCCAAGGTACAGAAACCCAAACCAAATATTTTACCGCACTGGTGAATCCGGGTTTGATTTCGCAGGCACTGCCCGCCAATATGGTAGACGGCATCAATTACAATGCGGCCGATGCGACCAAAGCGACTTTGGTACTTGACGCACCGTTAAAAGATTATGTCTATGTAGCCGGTAGTTTTAACAACTACAAACCCACCGCGGCCTATGCCATGAAAAAAGACCCTGCCTCTACTAAGTATTGGTTGGAACTTACCGGATTAATCCCTGGTCAAAATTACAACTACCAATACTGGGTAGGCGATGCTTCACCAATTGCCAATTCCCCCGCATTAGTAAAAACGGCTGATCCCTATTCTACTTTGGTCTTGTCTCCATTTGATGATCCTTATATTCCTGCACTATCTTACCCAAACTTGCCGGCATATCCAACAGGGCAAGAACGCGAAGTAACGGTACTCAAAACAGGACAAGCTGCCTACAATTGGCAGGTGACCAATTTTAGTAAACCCAAAAAAGAAGACCTAGTTGTATATGAATTGCTGATTCGAGACTTTGACTCCCGACGTAATTTTCAAGATTTAATTGATCGTATCGACTACTTCAAAAACTTAAAAATAAATGCTATTCAATTGATGCCGGTGATGGAATATGAAGGCAACGAAAGTTGGGGCTACAATACTTCGTTTCACCTAGCCTTAGATAAATTCTATGGTACTCCCGATAAGATGAAAGAATTTGTTGACCTCTGCCACCAAAATGGTATCGCCGTTATCTTGGATGTAGCGTTAAACCATGCCTTTGGACGTAACCCTATGAACCGTATGTGGATGTCTGATCCAGATGGCGACGGCTGGGGCGGACCAAGCAGCGAAAGCCCTTATTTTAACGTAACGGCTACCCACAGCTACAGCGTAGGAAATGATTTCAATCACCAACAATCACGTACCAAAACCTATGTGAAACGCGTAATAAAACAATGGGTTGAAGAATTTCATATCGACGGATTCCGTTGGGATCTAACCAAAGGATTTACACAAAATTGCGCAGGAAATGATGCCTGTACCAATTCGTACCAACAAGATCGTGTAGATGTATTAAAAGAATATTCCGATTATTCTTGGAGTTTGGACCCCAATCATTATGTAATTTTTGAGCATTTGGGTGCCGATAATGAAGAACAGCAATGGGCTAATTACCGCGTAGCTGAAACGCCGAGTAAAGGTGTAATGCTGTGGGGAGAAATGGTTACTGCCTACAAACAATTGGCCTTAGGATTTTCTGCCAATGCCGACATTACCCGAATGGGACACGTGAGCCACGGATTTAGTACCAAACGCGTGATCGGTTATCCAGAAAGTCATGATAAAGATCGCGTAATGTATGAAGCGATCACCTATGGCAATACCGGTGGAACCAATCCGCCCAACAACAATCTGAACAATGCTTTAGGTAGAATGTCGGCAATTGGGGCTACTTCGCTTTTGGTTCCGGGTCCAAAAATGATTTGGCATTTTGCCGAATTGGGCATGAACAACTCCATTTATATGTGCACCAATGGTTCGGTAAATACCGAAACTGATGCCACAGCGGGTGATTGTAAATTGGCTACTAAGCCACAACCACAATGGACAAACAACTGGCTCACCAATGCACAACGCGCACCCATTTATGCCAATTATTCGCGGTTAATTGATTTAAAAATTCACGAACCCGTGTTTGAAGGCAATTATGCAATTAGCCCGTTTACGACCAATTTATACCAACGTATTTATATTTACGACAATACCTTACCGGCCAATCAAATACAAAATGTAGTGGTTTTGGCTAATTTTTCGAGCTCATCGGCCAACATCACGCCCGATTTTCCTTTCACTGGAACTTGGTACAATTTGATGGATGATACTACAATCAATGTGAGCAGCACAACGGCTCAACTAACTTTGGGTGCCGGACAATTTAAAGTATACGGCAACCGCCCTACAACTCTCGCAAACAATACCTTTGATCCGATGCAAGAAGTAGTAATCTATCCCAACCCAGGAAGTGACTTTTTTAGCATCTCAAAACCAGCTTCACAGGTGAGTTTGTACACAATTACGGGACAACTTATCAAAGAATTTGGTGAGTTTTCTGAAGGATACCAATATCCAATTAATGATCTCTCTAAGGGCTTGTACCTTATAAAGATTACCGATCAAGATGGCCGATCTAAACTGAGTAAGTTTGTAAAAAACTAAGCCTACAATAGCTTCTAGAAAATCCCGACTCACCCTCGGGATTTTTTTTGATGTAGTTCGTCGGTTTACCCAAATTATAGGAAAGAAGTAAAACCCTTATTTGTTACATTTGTTTACCCAATTGATCTACTATGCCCTGGTTTGTATTATACACACAGCCCCGAAACGAAAAAAAAGTTACCGAACGACTAGAAAAGTTAGGAATTACAGCCTATTGCCCCATGACTATTCAGGTGCGACAATGGTCGGACCGAAAGAAAAAAGTAGAAGTGCCCTTGCTCAACTCCTATGTATTTGTCCAATTAGCCGAAGCCAACCGTAAATTGGTGTTTGAAGTTCCGGGGATAGTTCGGTATTTATTTTGGTTGGGGGAACCCGCTATCGTGCGCGACGAAGAAATAAAGACGCTGCAAAATTGGTTGGCCCACGACTTTGCCAAACTCGAAGTGAGTGCCTTAAAACCGGGCGATACAATTATCTTAAAAGAAGGCGCGTTTAAGAACCAAGAAGCCCTTATTAAAACCATTTCGAAAACCAAAATGCAATTGGTGCTCACCTCCTTGGGATTATTGGTAACCCTTACTACTCAAGTGATTGATCCTGAACTGATATAGCCTGTTGCATTTTTTTGGTTAATCCAGAAAACACTAATTTATAGGATTCGTCGAGCAAAGTCAAAAGTAATTTATCGGACACATCCCCATGGATTTGCACCGTATTCCAATGGGTTTTACTCATGTGAAATCCCGGTTCTACTGATGCATATTCAGCCCTTAATTCTGTGTTGCGCTCCGGATCACCTTTCAAATTTACCGAGGGTGTGCCGTTTTCCCATTCTTTTAACGAGGTGAGGCAAAACATTTTTCCACCTACTTTAAACACCAATGTATCTTCGTCAAAAGGGAAGTGTTCGGTTACGGCAGGTTTCGCCAAACAATAGTCGTAAAATTGCTCTAAGTTCACTGCTTAAGGCTGAATTTGGGTTAGTGCATACAACACCGGTTTGCTTGGACTGGCGTCGTTTTCAAACGAGGCGATTTGCAAATTGAGTAAATAGGTTCCGTCTTGTGCCGCATCGGGCACAAAAATTAACTCGGTAATGGTACAGGATAAACGGGCATCTTCGTTGAGCACTTGTGTGTTTTTTACATTCCAAAAGGCCTTGTGCGCCAAGAGTTTCCCTTGGTCTTCTTCCCGATCTACACTGGGCAAATCGATGAGCAAATGCTGCACCCCAATTTCGCGCAAATAAAGGGCCGCTTCTTCAGCCAAATAAGGCGGATTGGTGTGGGAGTAGTTTTGATTTTTTTTATCTAAACGATTGGGAAGTGTACGAATCACTAGCGCTTCCGGCCGCTTTCCGTTTAATGCGACTTCGACTTGTACTTTGGTAATTACCCGATCAGATTTCATGGCCATGGGCACTAAAGAAATCAATTCGGCCAAAAAGAAAAAGGTTTTCAAGCAGTCGTTGATGCTGTAAAATTCTTGGGTTATATGCCCCAAGCATTCGGTATGCGTGCCGTGCCCGTGCGGATTGAAATAGATGTCGTTAAAGTTAGTTGAGCTGCCTTGGGCCACTTTTCCTACCCAATCGCCAAACCGAACCGGCTCAATACGGGGTTTCTCGATATACCAAGCTATTGGATTCTGATCGGTATTGGATAAGGACAACGAAATATCCAGCGGTTGCGCTAAATCGGCTTGGTAATTAACGTCCTGATGTCTAAAACTTATTTTCATATTCGTTCGAAACAGAATTAAATGGCTCTTGCAAAGTAAGTAATTTTATTGGGTTGTGAGTGAATCTTGAATTGATGGAGTTTAATAAACTAACTAAATAGTTATAATTTCTTAGCGAAAATTCTTTTAGGGGTTATGGTTTGTTTTTGATTAACTTTTATAGGTTCTTACAAAAACCGCAAAAAAACTTCACATTTCCTTAACATACATAGAAACAAATAGAGTACTTTTGTTACTCATTTCATCCCCGTGATATGTTAGCCGATTTAATTACCTCTAAAACCCGCCTACGACTTCTGGTAAAATTCTTCACCAATGTGGATAATGAAGGCTATCTTCGAGGGTTAGCGGTTGAGATGAACGAATCGACTAATGCCATTCGCAAAGAGCTCAACAACTTGTCTGAAGCCGGAATTATTCTGCGTAGAGGCGACGAGCACAAAATCACCTACAAGGCCAACAGCCAACATCCTTTTTACAGTTTGTTACAACAAATTGTCCGCAAATACGTGGGCATTGACACGATTGTGGCCAGTGTGTTGGAACGCATGGGAGAAGTAGATCGCGTATGGGTTGCCGGCAGTTATGCCCGCGGAATTGCGAGTGATGAGATAGAAGTAGTGGTTGAAGGGCCGCACATTAACCAAGATTATTTGGAACAGTTGGTGCCCAAAATTGAAGCCGAAATAAACAAAAAAATTAAATTCATCACCACAACCGCCTACCAAGGCTATGGTTTTGTGGTGTTTGAAAAGGAATAAATAAAGGCCCTTTTGGGCTCAATCGAACAACACCCTTGTTGGTTACGGTATGTGACTGACGGGGCGAAGCTTTAAAAAAACAAAAAATTACAAATATTTTTTATGGTTATAAAATTTAAAATGATAAATTAAAAAATTTAAAACATAGATTTTATGAAAAAAACATACATCATAGCAGAAATAGGTAATACACATGAGGGCTCAGTAGGCTTAGCTAAACAATTCATTAAAGCTGCTGCTGATTGTGGTGTAGATGCTGTAAAGTTTCAAACTCATATTTTTGAGGCAGAAAGTTTATCAAGTGCTCCTAATCCTGCTTATTTTAAAGACGAATCAAGAAAAGAGTATTTTGAACGAACAGCATTTAATCTTGAACAATATAAAATTTTAAAAGATTATGCTGAACAAGAGTGTGATGTAGATTTTTTTTCATCACCTTTTTCTTCAGAGGCTGTTGATTTATTAATGGATCTCGGTGTATCAACGTTTAAAATACCTTCTGGTGAAGTTAGTAATATTCCGCTTTTAGAACTTATTGATAAAACAGGTAAAAAAGTAATACTTTCTAGCGGAATGAGTTCTTGGGAGGAATTGGACCGCGCTGTTGCTGTTTTTAAAGATAAAGACAAACTTACCATTTTACAATGTACTTCAGAATATCCATGTAAGCCAGAAAATGCAGGTTTAAATGTGATGCTGGAAATTAAAGAGCGTTACAAATGTAAAGTTGGTTTTTCGGATCATACATTAGGAATAGGTATTCCTCTAACAGCAGTAGTGTTTGGCGCCACTATAGTAGAAAAACATTTTACACTTTCAAAATTAATGTATGGAAGTGATGCGAAAAACTCAACAGAGCCAGAAGAGTTTAAACATATGGTAGATAATATACGTGCAGCTGAGCTTGCTATGAACTTTAAAATAGATAAAGATGAAAAGGTAAAAGAACTTGGTAATATGAAATTTGTTTTTGAAAAATCTATAGTATCTACAAAAGTACTATCTGCGGGTCATATTATTTCATCAGAAGACATTGCGTATAAAAAGCCAGGTGATGGAATACCAGCAAAAGAATTTAAAAATATAATTGGAAGAATAGTTAAAAGTACAATACAGGCTAACGAAAAAATCGAATACAGCCAGCTTCAATAATCTATAAGAAATGTAAAAATGAAAAAAATTTGTGTTTTTGTTGGTAGTAGAGCCAACTATAGTAGTATAAAATCAGTGATGATGGCTGTTAAAAATCATCCACAACTTGAATTGCAATTAATCATTGGAGCTTCAGCCGTTTTAGATCGGTTTGGGAAGGTAGAAGATTTAATTATTAAAGATGGATTTACGCCCAACTTTAATTTCTTTAATATTGTTGAAGGCGAAAACCCTGTAACTATGGCAAAATCTACAGGTTGCTGCAGCTTATATGAATATCCGAATTGCCCACACCATGGGCGGAGAAGTAACAGGAACCATCGATGAAAGTATCCGTCATGCCATTACTAAATTTGCACACATTCATTTTGCAGCTAGTGAAGATGCAAAAGAAAGAATATTAAAATTAGGTGAAAGTCCAGAACATGTTCATAATGTAGGTTGTCCACGTATGGATTTGGTATTGAATGAACTTAATAATGATTCGCATAAAATACTAAGTAATCTTTTTAAAAACTTTACTGGGGTAGGGCCTTCTTATTTAGATCTTACTAAACCATTCCTTTTAGTATCACAACATCCTGTTACAACTGAATTTGGAAGTAATAGAGCTCAAATTGAAGAAACTTTGTATGCACTTGATGCCTTACAAATGCCTACTATAATGTTATGGCCTAATATTGATGCGGGTAGTGATGATATTTCAACTGGTATTCGAGTGTACCGAGAAGTGTATAATAAAGAGAGCGGCACATGGTTGAAATTATTTAAAAACTTACCAACTCAAATTTATATTCACTTGATGAATACTTGTGCTTGTCTTGTAGGAAATAGTAGTTCAGGTGTTAGAGAAGGCGCAACTATTGGAACTCCTGTTGTTAATATTGGTACACGTCAAAACAAAAGAGAAATGGGACCAAACGTAATTAATGTTGGCTATGATCGAGAAGAGATTAAAAAAGCTATACTTACACAAATTGCTCATGGAAAATATGAAAATGCGGGTATATATGGTGACGGACATGCCGGAACGCAAATAGCAGATATATTAGCTTCTTCAAATCCAAGTATTCAAAAAACAATAACGTATTAATTTAGGGTATGAAAATACTGGGTTTTATACCTGCTAGAGGAGGAAGTAAGGGATGCCTTGCGTTCTAATCTTTATGATGTAGTTGTTTCTTCCGATGATGAGGATATATTAGAAATTGCAAGACAGTATAATGTTAATGTTGTTCAAAGACCAGCTGCGCTTTCGGGTGATTTAGCTCCTACGCTTCCGGTAATGGTTCATGCAGTTGAAGCTGTTCAGGGTAATTTTGATGCTGTGATGACATTGCAAGTTACCTCGCCTTTACGCACTGTAAAACATATCAACGAAACCATAGAACTTTTTGCTCAAGATCTTGAAGCAGATTCTTTAGTAAGTGTGATTAAAATTCCGCATAAGTATACAGATTCATCAATTATGTTACTTGATGGGAAATATATAAAGCCTATAGATAGTGAGAACTTAGTCTTAAGAAGACAAGAAAAACCTACCTATTGGGCAAGAAATGGTGCCGTTATTTATATTACTCGTATAAATAAAGTGGGACAATATATTTTTGGCGGGAAAATTATTGATGATTTAGAAGATTGGCAAATGGCTGAGGCAATAATGATGTACAACCAAAGAAATTATAAATGAAGAAAGTAATAATTCAAATTGCAACTGAATTCCACTATATGGTTGCATTAAGTCTTGTTGACAGATATTATGCGGGAAAAGAATACGAAATTAATTTTATTATTGTATTAAATCCGAACTCACAATCTCGACTTAGTAATGTTAATTTAGATAGTAGATATATATATCATAAAGTGGAATATTTTCATCACTCTGATAGAGTTTTCCCTGATGTAATAAATTTGAAACAATTCATTGAAAGTAATCAATTTTATCATTTTGTTTCATTTTTGTACCACGATCCAATTTTTGTTTACTTAACATATTATTTTAAAAACAAAAATACCACAACATTCTTGGCTCCTGATGGAATGGGAGCTTATGTGAAATTTAAATCTAAAAATTATAGATCAAGATTAATAAATTCTATAAAAAGTTATAAATTTTTTAAACTTCATGGCCTTAAGTTTTTGAAGTTTTGGTTTACTAGTTGGGATTTTGGTAAAAACGGGTATTATGATTTCATATATGCTTATAGTAAGACCTTGCCAAATTTGTCCAATAAAAAAATAATAGAGGTAGATTATACTTTGTCTGATGAAAAAATCGAGAGTTTAAAAAAAACTTTTCTAGTCGACTTTTCAAATTATCCTGAATTATCAAAAGTAGTTTTGGTGATAAATGATAGACACTATTTACCTAGTTATGAATCAATGCTTTTGAAAACAATAACAGAAACATTACCTGGATATAAAATACTTTTTAAAAAACATCCAAACCAAAAGTTAGAAAATTTAACTTATTTAGATGATTCTATTTTTCTTATTACTGAAATATTTCCAGTGGAGTTGTTAATTGCCTCCATGAAAGATGGAGTAATAATTTCTTCATATTCAAATAGTATGCTTTATCAAAATACTAATTGTAAATATATATGGACATACCCAATCGTTGCAAAATCTGGAGAATTAAAAAAAGAAATTGAACGATTTAATCCCAGAAATTACATTAAAGTGTTACAAAATTTCGAAGAAATAAAAAGTTACTTGCTAAATATTGTAAATGTATAAGAATATTGACATACAATTAAAATCAAGTAATTCCATATATATATTACTTGTTTTTTTATTATCCCCTTTATTGGCAGTTTACATATCTGTTCTAAATTATAAAGAAACTTGGGCCAAAAACTCGGTGTTTTTATTTAGCGGTTTTTTTGGATATACATTTGTAATAGGAAATAAGGGCTCAGACATAAATAGATATAAAAATTTATTTGAAATGCATTGTAAAATGCATTTAGGGGTGAAAGATTTTATTAAAACACTTATTGACAAAAATAATTTAGATTTTATTCAACCTTTATTGTCTTATTTAGCATCTTCCTTTACAGAGAATTTCCAGGTTTTTCTTATGATAATTGGATTGTTTTTTGGTTTTTTCTTGTCAAGAAATATATGGAATGTGCTCAGTTTAGCAAGTAAAAAACCAATATGGTATGGCTTGTTATTTGTAATTGTATTTTCTTTTTTGTTTGCAGTATGGGATATTAACGTAATGCGTTTTTCATTAGCATCACAAATTTTTTTCTATGGAATTTTTAACAAAATGATTTATAAAAAAAAATGGGGATTATTATTTGTTTTTATTTCTCCATTTATACACTTTTCATTTTTTATAGCAATAGGAGTATATCTGATATATATATTGTTAGGAAATTTAACTAAACTGTATTTTGTTTGTTTTTTAGTTTCATTAACAATTTCATTTAATTTGGATGTTTTTGAAAATCAGCTCAGTTTTTTACCACAAACTTATATAGAAAAATCTGAAGATTATATTAATGAAGATTATCAAGAGCTGAAAGTCAAAATGACTGAAAACAAGAATTTTAGAGGTAAATTCTATCAGTCGTCTTTAAATGGGCAGTAGGTATATTACTTGTATTTCTTTATTTAAATAGAAAAAAAATTAAAGAAAAAAACATTGAAAATCTATTTGCATTTACATTATTATTTATTGCTGTTTTTAATTTATTGTCTGTTATACTAAGTATGAACCGATTTCAATTTATTGGCTACATGCTTGCTTTTGCCCTTTTTTATCTATTCTTTAAAGGTGAGTTAAAACATGAAAAAAAAATTATATTAATTTGCGCACCTTTAATTCTATTTTACTTTATCATTAAGTTTAGAATTGGATTGGAGTTCACAGGATTATATACATTGTTTGGAGGCCCTATTTTTGCAATGTTTAGTGATGGTGATATTGCTTTAATTGAATTTATAAAATAACTATAAAAAATAAAAATATGATTTTAAAAATAAAAAACAGTTTGCGTAGAAACTATGTTAATTTACGTGGATGGTCTACTAAAAGAAGAATATTGGTGATTGAATCTGACGATTGGGGCGCGATAAAAATGCCCTCAAAATTAGTATATGATAAATTACTAGCTGCAGGAGTTGCTGTTGATGACAATTATTTTTCAAAATATGATTGTTTGGAAAATGAAAAAGACTTAACAGACCTATTTGAAGTGTTAAGTAGCTTTAAAGACATCAATGGTAATCATCTTTGTATAACTGCTAATACAATAGTTGCAAACCCCGATTTTCAAAAAATAAAAGAAAGTGGTTTCACTAAATATGAATATGAATTATTTACAGAAACCTATAAACGTTATGGGCAGCACAACGCGTTTTCAATCTGGCAAGAAGGAATTAAAAAACATTTATTATTTCCTCAGTTCCATGGAAGAGAGCATATAAATCCAACAGAATGGATGAAAGTGCTAAATTTAGGTGATAAAAATGAAATTATGGCCTTTGACAATGAAGTTCTTTTAGGACTTAATAATGTTAATGGTTCACAAAGATTTCTAAATTATACTGGAGCATTTAATTTTGAATCACCTCAAGAAGAACAATCTTTCAAAAAAATTATAGAAGAAGGAATAGAACATTTTAATACAATATTTGGTTTTGTATCTAAATCATTTGTAGCGCCTTGCGGAATAAAAAATGATAACTTAGATAATGTATTACATAAAAATGGGGTCGAATATTTTCAAGTAGGTCGCCAACTTGAACCAGATGGGAAAGGTGGTGTAATAGCTAAAAATCGTTATTGGGGAGATAAAAATGTATTTGGTCAATTTTATTGGAGAAGAAACGGCACATTTGAACCGAGTAGGGATTGGTATTATGATTGGGAAAATAGTATAATGAAAGAAGCCGAATATGCGTTTCGTTGGGGTAAGCCTTTAGTGCTTAACTCTCATCGAGTAAATTATTCTGGAGGTATTGATCCAAAAAATCGTGAAAACACACTTATATTATTATCTAAAATCGTGAAAAAACTACAAGCTAAATACCCAAATCTTGAGTTTATGTCAAGTGATCAATTGGGAGATTTAATAAAAAGTACTTCAAAATAATAATGTTTCAAAAATTCCAGCTAGGTTTAAAAAGAAATATTTTAAATTCTGTAGGTTACAAAACCAATAGAAAAATAATTGTTATTGAATCTGATGATTGGGGAAGTATACGTATACCTTCATTAGACACTCAGAAAATTCTAACGGAAAAGAAAATTATTTCTCTAAAAGATCCATTCTCTAAATATGATGCATTGGAAAGTGAAACAGATCTTAATGAGCTTTATAATGTTTTACTCTCACACAAAGATAAGCATGGTAATCCGCCAACAATTACTGCAAATTGCGTAGTAGCAAATCCCGATTTCGATAAAATACGGGCATCCAATTTTACAAAGTATATTTATGAAGATATAACTCAAACTTTTGCGCGATATCCTGAGCATGCCAATAGTTTTTCATTATGGCAACATGGTATAAGAGAAAAAGTTTTTTATCCTCAATTTCATGGCAGAGAACATTTAAATGTAGATTTATGGATTAAATCACTGCAGGCAAAAGATTTTATTTTCATGACTGCATTTGATAATCAAACTTTTGCAGCTAACCCGAATGCCAATTTTACAAAAGGTAATAATATCATGGCTGCTCTAGACTATAATACAGAAATTGAAAGGAAAAATAAAATTGAGGTGTTAAGAGATGGTCATAATTTATTTACTAAACTTTTAGGGTACAATTCAAAATCTTTTATTGCTCCTTGTTATATCTGGGATACTAATTTAGAAGAAGAGTTATATAAAATGGATGTGCATTATTTGCAGGGTAGTAAATTTCAAAACATCCCTAATATTAATTTAAATCATTATACTAAAAAATATCATTACACTAGCCAAAAAAATAAGTTTGGGCAATATTATTTTGTTAGAAATGCTCTTTTTGAACCTGTATTAAATAATAAAATTGAATGGGTAGATGAGTGCATGAAAAGTATTACTAATGCTTTTTTATGGGGACGTCCTGCTATAATCGGAGCGCACAGGCTAAATTTTATTGGATATATTCACCCAGAAAACAGAGAAAAAAATTTAAGTATGTTAAATGATTTGTTACGTAGAATCATTAAAAAATGGCCTGATGTCGAGTTTGTTAACTCCGCTGAACTGGGTGCTATAATTTCGAAAAACAATGCTTAATGTGGAAGTAAAACGAAAAATTTTAATTGTTTCACCGTCGCTAAAAATGGGAGGAATTGAAAGAGCACTTTCAGTTTTAGCTAATTATTTTGACGAAAAAGGACATGAAATAGTTTTTATTTCTTGTCAAAATGCAGACAAGTTTTATCAAATTAATTCTGGAATTAAATTTGAAGAGCCTGCTTTTGGTCGAAGTTATGGCAAGCTAGTATTTTACTTGAGACTTGTTTTCTTTTTGCGTAGTAGGTTTAAAAAACACCATCCAGAGGTAATTATGTCTTTTGGTGATCTTTTTAATCCTTTAGTGTTATTGGCTAATGTAGGTCGTAAAACACCTGTTGTAATTTCAGATACAACAACACCTGATTTTAAATACGGATTTATAACAAGAATTGGTAAAGATATATTATACCCAAGTTCATCAGGATTTATAGCACAAACTGAAGTAGCAGCTAATTTTAATAGAAAAAAATTTAATAATAAATTAAATATAAAAGTTATTCCTAATGCTATAAAAGAAGTAGTACGTTATGATATCCCAAAAAATGATTGGATAGTAACCGTTGGAAGACTTTCAATAGAGAAAGGGCAAGACCGGCTTATAGATGCATTTTCTATGATACTCAATAAACAAGATTGGAAACTTGTTTTTGCTGGTGAAGGTCCCATGCTAGAAAAACTGAAACAACAAGTTTCAGAGAAAAAGTTAGTTCAAAGTGTTGTTTTCTTGGGAAAAGTTAAAAATGTAGATAAACTTCTTTCTGAATCAAAAATTTTTACACTGCCTTCCAGACTTGAAGGCTACCCAAACGCACTTTGTGAGGCTATGGCCTCTGGTCTTCCTTGCCTTGTTTTTGATGGTTTTCCCCATGAAGAAATATTTAAAAATAATGAAGAAGGAATAGCTATAAAAAATGGTGATATAGATGCTTTTAGTAATTCTTTAGAACATTTAATGAACGATCAGGACAAGCGTATATTTTTGGGCAACAATGCTTTGAAAATTCGTAATAGATTGAATATTAGTGTAATGGGAGATGTTTACTTTAAATTTTTAATTAGTATCATAAAATAACATGAATAAATTATACAATATTTATTTTCTACTCCCAAATTTTGCTGCAAATGGAAATTTCATCGGAAAAGTAATAAATAAAGTTATTCTGATTGTACTTAAAAGACTGTTTGATTTTTTTATTCCAGTATACTATAAACGAACCGCAGAAAAAGCACCAATTGGAATTACTGAAAAAAAAAGAGACTCAAAATATATAGTATCACTAACTAGTTTTCCTGCAAGAATTAATGATGTTTGGATTAGCATTGAAACTATTCTTAGGCAAAGTGTAAAACCGGATGAAATTATTTTATGGTTAGCAGAATCACAATTCCCTGATAAGAAGATACCTGAAAGTCTTCACAATTTAACCAAAAGAGGTCTTACAATAAAATATTGCGATGATTTAAAGTCGCATAAGAAATACTATTATGCAATAAAAGAGTATTCCGATTCAAATATAATTACACTTGATGATGATCTATATTATCACAAAGACGTATTAAAAAATATAATCGAATTACACAAAAAATATCCTGACTGCATTAGTACTAATCGAGCACATGAAATAATAATTATTAATGATGAAATATTACCTTACAGAAAATGGAATCATAATGCAGTAAATATTACAAAACCTTCCCACCTATTATTACAAACAGGTGGCGCAGGCACTTTGTATCCTCCAAGAAAACTACATAAAGATATTCTCGATAAAAACTTAATTAAACATTTGAGTTTTCATGCAGATGATGTTTGGTTAAAAATGATGGCTTACCTTGAAGGAACAAAAATAATCACTAACAAATTTTACAATAAAGATTTTATAACAGTTAGTAAAACACAAAAAGAGAAATTAGTTTCAACAAATGTAATAATGGGTGGTAATGACGAACAACTTAAAAATATTTTAGATTATTATAATATAAAAATTAAAGAGTGTTAATATATTGATATATAATTCTCAATTCAAAAATTGATAAATGAAGAATATAATTATAATCGGTGCGGGACAATTAGGGAGTAGGCATTTGCAAGGAGTACTAAAATATGACAAAGAAAAACTTTCAGTATACGTGTCTGATCCATCTAATGATGCGCTACTAATATCCAAAGAAAGAGCTGCAGAAGTTATTCACAATCATGATTTACATTTTATTACGGATAGTTCTAAACTTCCTAAAAATGCCGAAATTGCCATTGTAGCTACAAATGCAAACGTAAGAGAACTTGCAACTAATGATTTACTAGAAAAAACTACCCTAAAGTATATCATTTTAGAGAAAGTGCTTTTTCAGGAACTAGAGGCCTATAATAGATTCGAAAAATTAATTTCTAATTATACTACTAAAATTTATGTAAATCATCCTAGAAGATTAACACCTGCCTATAGAGATATTGCTCAAAAAATTAAAACAATTGGAGGAAGAAGTTTTTTTTCTATAGTTGGAGAATTCTGGGATTTAGGATGTAATTCATTACATATGATAGATTTATTTGTTTTTTTAAGCAATTCTGCTTTAAAATCCATAAATACAGATGGGGTAGATAATTCGGTTTTATCGAGTAAACGAGAAGGATTTGTTGAATTTACAGGATGTATTACAGGGTTAATGGAAAATAATGATTCTTTTTCATTAACATCTTTACCAGGAGTAAGGGGTCCATTAAGCATCCAAGTAGCAACAAATGGGAACAGATGGTTTGTTCAAGAAGGCGGAACAAAATCTTTATTCCATCTTGGAATTGAAAACAACTTTGCAATAAATCAACAAGAGTTTTTTCAAGATTATCAAAGTAATCTTACAACTAAAGTTGTTTCCGATTTATTAGGAAATGGAACTTGTAATTTGCCGGATTATTACACTTCTGCGCAAACTCATAAAATATTTATTGAAGCATTACTTAAAAAGTATAATATTATTACTAAACTAAATGATGTAATATGTCCGATAACTTAATTGAAAATAAGGTTTTATTAATTGGAACTGGTCCAATGGCAGTTGAATACGCCAAAGTTTTACAAGGTCAGGGCGTTAATTTTCAAGTAATAGGACGAGGAATAACATCGGCGGATGCTTTTTTTAATGCAACTGGTAAAAAACCAATTACAGGAGGACTTCAGAATTTTCTAGAAAATGTAGAATCAACCAATAATACTTTCGCAATTATTGCTACTGGAACAGAGGTTTTAGTAGATTGTTTAAGAATGCTTATCAAAAAATCTATTACAAATATATTAATAGAAAAACCTGCAGCGGTAAGTATTGATGAACTAAATTCTAAAAAAGACATATTTTTTCCTTTTTCAGATTCAATATTTGTTGCTTATAACCGGCGTTTTTATGCTTCAGTTTTGGAAGCTGAAAAATTAATTGAAGAAGATGGCGGACTTCAAGCTATGAACTTTGAATTTACTGAATGGACTCATAAAATAGATCCAGCCAAAAAAGTTAAAGCGGTATTAAATAATTGGTTTTTTGCAAATTCTACTCATGTAGTTGATCTTGCTTTTTTCTTAGCCGGAAAGCCGGTTAATTGGTCTACATATACAAAATCGGGCACATTAGATTGGCATGATAAAACAATTTTTAGTGGTGCGGGGATTACTGACAAAGCAGTAGTTTTTTCTTATTTATCTCATTGGGAAAGCGCTGGGCGCTGGGGTATTGAATTGTTAACCCGCAAAAATAAAATTTATTTGAAACCATTAGAAGGTATTTTAGTTCAGCCAAAAGGAACCATTACACCGCAAGATCATGTATTTGACAACTCTTTTGACCAAGAATACAAACCTGGTTTATATAAACAAGTCGAGGCTTTTTTAAATGGTGATTCTTCACGATTTATAACTATAGCCCAACAACTTGATATGGGATTGGAAGTTTATAGTAAAATGCTTTCATAAAAACTTTTTGGAAGTCACACCTACATCATTGATAAATAAAACGGCAAATAGAATTTTGTTCAATACAATTATTGTATATGCTCAGAAATTTTCTACTGCAGCCCTCGCATTAGTCACTACTCCCTTGCTATTAAGAGTGTTGGGAGTTGAGGACTATGGTGTTTACACCTTGACTATTGGTTTTGTAGGTATGCTCACTTTTTTTACTTGGTCGCTTTCTGCGGCCACACAAAGGTATATTGCGGTAACTTTAGGGGAGAAAAATTTTGATAAATTAGCTCATATTCTATCTACTTCTTTTCTTATACACTTTGTTTACGGTTTACTTATAATGGCAATTATTCAAGCTATCAATATTTACTATGTAAATGATTTTTTAACTATTCCTCTGCTTAGGAAAGATTCTATTCATTATATTTTAACTTTTGTAGCCGGCATTTCGTTTTTCAATATTATTGCTATTCCCTTTATTGGTTCTTTGAGAGCTACAGAAGATTTTAAAACAATTGCTGTTATTGGTCTTTCAGAATCTACTTTAAAGTTGGTTATGGCATTTCTATTACTTGTTTTGCCAGGTGATAAGCTTATCTTGTTCTCGGCACTTATGTTTTTGGTCTCTATTATTAGTTTTGGCGCTTATTTTTATAGAGTAATGAAAGTTAAAAACAGTATTTACTCCAAGTTTAAGCGTCCTGAATTGCAATTGATCAAAGAAATGTTGTCATTTATTAGTTGGTCGTTAATTGGTGCACTGGCCGTTATGAGTCGCAATCAAGGTGTTGCCGTGTTGTTGAATATATTTTTCGGTGTAATTGCGAATGCCGCTTATGGCATATCACAACAAATTAACAATGCCTTAAATATATTAGCGCAAGGAGTTACAGCTTCTATGTCTCCCGTTTTGATGAAGGCTGCAGGGGAAAAGAACTACGAGAAAATGTTTTACATGATGCGTAGTATGGCTAAGTTGTCCTTTTTTTCAATTTCTATATTTTCTATACCGGCCTTGTTTGAAATGCCATATATTTTAGAGCTTTGGTTAAAAGTAGTACCCGCCGGCAGTACTATTTATGGACGACTAATAATTATTTTAGTTTTGGTTGTATTATTATCATCAGGAATGCAAAATGTTTTTGTAGCTATTGGTAAGGTAAAAACTTATAACATTTATGTAAGTATGTTTTTAATTCTTAATTTGCCTTTTTCTTTTATTCTTTTTACATATGGTTTTGAAAGTTATACCATTATTATAGTGGGTATTGTATTGGAGTTAGTCACTTTAAATATTAGGCTTATTTTACTAAAAAAATATTTAGATTATAAAATATCAACCTATTTTTTAGAGATAGCACAAATTACTATGCCTACTCTTCTCGTCTCGGGAATTTTATTTTTATTGATGTATTTAGAAATTTCAAGTTTTTTGCAGTTGGTAATAAGTTTTACAGTTTCAATACTGCTATCTCCAATTCTTATTTATAAGTTATCGTTGGATAGTTTTCAAAAGCAATATGTTCTGAATATGATTTCAAAGTTTAAGTTCAAAAAATAAAATGAAATCAAGAAACATTTTGATTGTTGGGGATTCCTTGGGATTGCCTAGAATAAATTTACCATATTCGCAAACATGGCCTTTTTTACTTTCTTCCAAATTAACAAATTATCATTTTGTTTTAAAATTACAACGAGCATTGACATCAAAAATCATAAACTCGGGTGTTTTTGAAGATTGGCTAGAATTTTATTGTCCTCAATATGTTATCCTTCAACTTGGTATTGTTGATTGTTCACCTCGTTATATAAAAAATGGTGGATTACTAATGAAGTTTTTAAGTTTATTACCACAAATTTTAAAATCTTTTTTTTGGATATTGATTAAGAAATATTGTAAAAGATCAAGTAAAAATGCAGACATAAATATAAAAGACTTTCAAAATAATATAGAAAAATATATTTCGCGTTGTGAAGAAATAGGTGTTGAACGAATTTTTATTATCAAAATAGCAAAGTCTGGAAGTTCTATGGTTAAACAAAATCCAAATATTTTAGCCCAAATAGATTCGTATAATAAAATTATTGAGAAAATAAGCTATGAAAAGAATAATTGTATAATAATCTCTTCTTTAGAAAAAGCAAATGACAATTATTTTTTAGAAGATGGTTATCATTTAAATGAATATGGAAACAAACAAGTTTTTCAAGAAATAGTAAAACACTTTGAATAATTAATGACAAAAAAGAAAATTATTATTGGCATTACAAATGAGAGTTCAGTTAGTTTAATTCTTGGTCAATTAGCGCATTTTAAATCATTGGGTTATAAAACTTACTTACTTGCTCCATATAGTTTAAGATCTGCTGCCTTTTGTCAAAATGAAGGATGTGAGCATTTAATTGTAAATGTTGAAAGAGAAATTTCAATAATAAAGGATCTTAAAAGTTTATATTCAATTATTAAAATATTTTATAAAATAAAACCAGATATAATAAATTTAGGCACACCAAAAATTTCATTGCTTGGAATGATAGCTGGTTTTATAACAGGTGTAGAAAAAAGGGTATATACCTGTAGAGGTTTTAGATTTGAACATGAAAAAGGATTAAAAAAACAAATTTTAATCCTTATGGAAAAAGGGACTGTTTTATTTTCACATAAAGTGATTTGCATTAGCAAATCAGTTGAAAAAATAGGAATTGAAAATAGAATTTTCAAAAATCATAAAACAATAGTAATCCATAAAGGGAGTAGTAATGGTTTAAATTTCAATTTATTTAATCCGCTAAACAAAGAAAATATTAATTATAAAGAAAATATTGTCAAAAAATACAACCTTGAAAACACTTTCGTATATGGATTTTTAGGAAGAATAGTTGATAGAAAGGGCATTAAAGAATTGTTTGAAGCTTTTAATGAAATATATAAAAACAATAAAAACGTAAAATTATTATTGATAGGACCTATAGAAATTAGTCAAATATCAGATAAAAATTTAATTGAAAAAATCAGTCAACATCCTGGAATAATAAATTATGGAAAAGTAAAACAAGAAGACGTGCCAGGAGCAATGATGGCTATGGATGTTTTTGTATTGCCAGCATGGTGGGAAGGATTTGGCAATGTTTTGGTTCAAGCTGCAGCTATGGGGGTTCCAGTAATTTCAACGAATGGAACGGGTACGATAGATGCAGTTTCAGATGGTTTTAATGGTATTTTGGTCCCAGTAGCTGATATTAATGCGTTAAAAAATGCAATGTTAAAATTGTATTCAGACAAAGCATTAAGAAATGAATTTGCAATTAATGGATTGGAGTGGGTTAAAAATTTTGATAGAAATATGATATGGAACGAAATGGACAAAATTTATAATACACCTTAAAGCTTTTTTTTATTATGTAGATTATTCAAAGAAAGGTATTATTATTTGTGATAAATAAGCATGTTCTTAAGGATTTACATTAAATTTAAATATAAAATGATATAATAAATTTGGGTTTAATAATTTATTATTTTAATTAAAATTACAAATTTATAATAATTAATTATATCACTTTTAGTCATCAGTTATAAAAGCCATACCTTTGTATTCAAAGTAAAACACCCACATTTTTT
>JAPLEX010000001.1 GCA_026390995.1 Flavobacterium sp. | reverse complement strand
GATTTTCGGCGATCAAAATAGGTTCACCTCCTAAAACCCAAAAACTCCCTCGCTAAAGCGGGTCAGACAGTATGTATTTCTTCACGATTCTTAAACATCCCACTTCCATCTTCCCGCTTCCCACCCAATGCCGTAAGCTCTAATCGGTTCTTAGTATACCAATGCAATTATTAATTATTCATTTTTAATTATCAATTAAAAATACGCCCTCAGCTGCACCGACCCAATATGCACCACCGGGCTGTTTTCACTTTTGCGACCTTGGTAATTTAGGTTGAGTTCCAAGTATTGGGTGAGGTTTTTTTGAGCCAATAGGCGCCAAGTGCTATTTTTACCCGGTTGTAGTCCTTCTAACATCTGAAACGCCGCTGGAGTTAAGGCATCGCCTTTAAATGCATTGTTGTAGTAGGAATATTCCCCATTGAGTGTTACTTTTTTTTCTCCTGAATAAGTAAACGAACTGCCGATGCGGGTTTGTTTGAGTTGCTCCAAATCGCCTAGTTGATTTTGTTTGTTTTGCTGTTCCACAAAAATATCTAGGCTGGCATTTTGCGAAAAAATATAGGACAATTTGGGCGATACAAAATAACTATCTATGACATAATTTCGGGCAATATAGTCGCTCACGCTCAGGCTCGAGTTGGCTGTTTTTGCCGTAAACCCAAGCAGCCACGTTTTGGCTATGAGGTGGTTGTACTGCAATTGGTGTGCTGTGTTTTGGCTAGATTGGGAGCCAAAGGACAACAAGTTTTGCACCTTGCTTTCCAAAAAAGTATAGGTTATCGAATGGTTTTGTTTCCCCCGATTGATAAAAAAGCTATTCCTGAAATTTTGTTGCAAACCCAACAAATTGGCACCCGCTGAACTAAATGGATTTAGATTAAACTGATCGCCGTTGCGTTCTAATTTTCGGTCAATGCTAAAGGCCGCTTGGTTGTAAAAGTAGGAAAGCACCCGTTTAAATCCGGATGAGGTTCGCCAAATAATGGGGTTCCAGCTCACCGATTCCGAAAATTTATTTTGGTGGGTTTGTAAAAAAACTTGTGACGGCAAATACACGCGCACAAATTTGGCTTGGTCGGGAAACGGAGCGACTTCAAATTCTTCGAGTTCTTGAATCCCATTGCCGTTGTAATCAATCCAGGCATATACGCCTTGTCCGGGAGGCACTTCGATGTAGGTAAATTCCTGTTGCGCAATGGCACCCGAAGCAGTCTCATAGGCGGTGGTGGTTTGCACCAATTTATCCCCAAAATTGTCGTTATACAAAATTCGGGAGTTGAGCGAAGGTTGATTTTTTTTGGTGGGGTCAGTAAATTCTAGTCTGCGGTAATTGATAAAAACCGATAAATCTCGGTCCTTCGATTGCAAGATTTTTGATTTCAAGTAATACGAATGTGATCTACTTGCCTCTTTCAGTAGGCCATTTTGTATGCTGTCGGTGCGTCGGTTTACATAGCCTAATTGCGCATAGACTTTGGTGCTGTCGCCTCGGCCCAGAAACGCACCCCATTCGGTAAATCGTTGACTTAAAGGGGTTAAAAGCCGCGTAGTTTTTAGCTGTTCTTGGTTGTCTTCCAATCGCAAAGAAGAGCCAATCCAGTTTTTGTTGCGCTGCCATTTGGTTGTAAGTTGCTCCCGAATAAACGTGGTTGTCGCCAATTGGCTGTCGCTTTTCATGACACTTCCTTGCTGGTGAATGCTCCAAGTGCCCAGCTGAAATGCTCCGTTTAGTTGGTGACGGTTGCCTGTAAAATTGTTTGTCAACCCCAAATTTTCATATTGATAGGCCAAGTTTACTTTTTTGGGCAACTGGGCGTCGAGCTTAGCGCTGAATATGCTTTGGTTCCCCGTAAATAGGCCCAAATTCCAATCGCGGGCAAACTCTATGCTCGTAAGGCGTTCGATAGTTTTAAAATCTTCTTGCACGTATTGAAACGAACTACTGGCGTCTAGTTGCCATTTTTTAGAAAGCAGCCGTTGTTTGAGGTTCCATTTTCCCGCCAAGCCTTTGTTGTTGTTGTCGTTTTGGCTTGAAAATAAATTGGCATCGTTTTCGCTCAGTGCCAATTCCCAATCAAATGTAGTTTTGTCATTTGGATGAATAGCCCCTGTGACTGTGGCGATTTGTAATTTGGTAGGCGGCACCAATTTAATCACTGGATCATAATTTCCTTGTTTTACCCCATTGATAGGCGCGACATATTCAAATAATTTTCCCACCACCGAGGCATTTATGAGCACATAATCCCCTCGATTGGGCCCAAGCAAGGTGAATCGCACATTGTACAAAACATCTTCAGCATTATTGGAATAGACAAAGTAGGTCACGCCATTGGTCGTTGTTTTTTTGTACAACACCTTTGATGCAGCATAGGTGTCTACATAGGCCGAACTGGCATAGGTTGAGGCAGCATCAT
>JAPLEX010000018.1 GCA_026390995.1 Flavobacterium sp. | reverse complement strand
CATTGGATGCTGTTTCGCCAAATGGGGTAACCGGGACATGGTCACCCGCTACCATTGACAATGCAACTTCTGGATCGTATGTATTTACGCCAGACGCGGGACAATGTGCGACAGTACAACCGTTGAATGTAACGATTACTACCCCAACAACACCAGACTTTGCGCCTATCGCTGATATTTGTTCAGGAACTATTATTGTTCCAACATTGGATGCTGTTTCGCCAAATGGGGTAACCGGGACATGGTCACCCGCTACCATTGACAATGCAACTTCTGGATCGTATGTATTTACGCCAGACGCGGGACAATGTGCGACAGGACAACCGTTGAATGTAACGATTACTCCCCCAACAATACCAGACTTTGCGCCTATCGCTGATATTTGTTCAGGAACTATCATTGTTCCAACATTGGATGCTGTTTCGCCAAATGGGGTCACCGGGACATGGTCACCGGCTACGATAAGCAACACGGCCGGCGGAAACTACGTATTTACCCCAGTCGCAGGTCAATGTGCATCTACGCAAACTCTAGCAGTAACGATTACAGCGCCAAATATTAACCCATCGTTTGCGCAAATAGCAGATTTCTGTAAAGGTTCTGTTGCGCCAAGTTTAGCCACAACTTCGCCTTCTGGAATCACCGGTTCTTGGTTACCAGCTACAATAGACAATGAAAATTCAGGTCCGTATGTATTTACGCCAGATGCGGGACAATGTGCGGTTGCACAAACCTTGGACGTAACAGTTACCCCACCAATTAATTTATTGATTGATGGCGGTTGTGACAACGGAACTTATGTACTTACAGTTTCATCTGATTCAACAACCTTCAATGTGGCTACTGCAACCTACCAATGGGTAGACAGTACAGGAGCTACAATTGGAACTTCAGATTCAGTAGCGGTATCGTCTCCAGGGACTTATACCTGTAACGTAACGAATGACGGATGTATATCTACAACCTCAGACAGTCCAACTAGTGTAACGTGTACCATCCAAAAAGGAATCTCGCCAAGAGGAACGGGAATTGGAGATGGTAAAAATGATTTCTTGAAATTGGCTTGTAAAAAATTAGAAATCTTCAACCGTTACGGAATGGTTGTCTATTCTAAAAACAACTACAGCAACAACTGGTATGGTCAATCGGATAGCGGAAGTGAGTTGCCCGACGGAACTTATTTCTATGTAGTAGAGCAAGACAATGCGCCTGCGCAAACCGGATGGATTTACATCAATAGAGAGCAATAATTTATAACAAACCTATAAATACACAATATGAAGAAAATACATTTCGCGGCATTATTGATGCTCTTGTCATTCATAGAGACATCCGCACAGCAAGACCCTAATTATACACAATACATGTATAATATGAGCGCCATAAATCCTGCCTATGCCGGATCAAAGGAAAACATGACTGGTGGTTTGTTATACCGCAAGCAATGGGTAGGATTAGAAGGAGCGCCTTCAACTGGAACCTTTTTCTTAAACACCCCTGTGGGTAAAAACGTGGGTGTTGGTTTGTCTTTGGTTTCAGATAAAATTGGACCAGTAGAAGAAAACAACATCTCGGGTGATTTCTCGTACACCTTAAACTTAGGCGGGGAGCGACGCTTAGCCCTAGGTTTAAAAGCCGGAATAGCCATGCACAAAGCCGACTTTAGTTTGGTAATACCTACTTTACCTGATCCAAATGACGAAGCTTGGTTGGCTACACCTACAACAAAATTTAATGTAGGAACGGGTTTGTTTTATTACACAAACAAATACTACGTTGCGTTTTCGATGCCTAGCATGTTAAAAACAACCTACTTGGATTACAACGGCACAAAGTACGGAAGTGAAGTGTCGCACTACTTCTTAACGGGAGGTTACGTGTTTGACATTAATCCGACAGTGAAATTCAAACCATTTTCTATGATCAAGATGGCACCAGGAGCACCAACTTCATTTGATTTGTCTTCAAATTTCTTATTTTATGACAAGTTCGAAGCAGGAGCAACCTACCGTTTTCAAGACAGTTTTGGTGTAATGGTAAACTACATGATCACGCCAAACTTGAGATTAGGTTATGCCTATGACCACGTGGTGTCTGACTTAAAAGTGGTAACCCCCTCTTCTCATGAGTTCATCATGTTGTTTGATTTGAACTTCCCGAAAAAAGTTTCACAATCACCAAGGTATTTCTAACATAAATCGAACGTAAAAATGAAAAAGTTATATATAGCATTAAGTTTTGTGATTGTGAGCGGAAGTGTTTCGGCACAAAGCACGCTCACGCAAAAAGCAGACAAATTGTACAACCGTTACGAGTATGTTTCTGCAGCCCAAGAATACCTTAAATTGGTTGAAAAAGGAAAAGGTGACGGGTATATCTACAACCAATTAGCCGATTTGTATTACAATATGTTTAATACAGCTGAAGCGGCCAAATGGTATGAAAAAGCGGTGGAAACTAACCAAGATCCGGAAATGTATTATCGGTACGCTCAAATGTTGAAAGCAAATGGTAAATACGCAGAGTCTAACGTGCAAATGCAAAAATTTGCCAGCTTGGTTCCTGCTGATACCCGAGCTATTTTATTTAATGAAAACCCAAACTACATTCCTCGCTTGTTAGACAAACATAAATCGTTTGACGTATCAGTGATGGATATTGGTAGCGACAAATCTGAGTTTGGAGGAGTTTTATACAACAATATCTTCTATTTTACTAGTGCTCGTAGCGGTTCCCGGAAAGAATATGGCTGGAATAAAGAGCCCTTTTTAGATATATACAAAGCCGATTACAATGACGACGGGACCATCACCAACGCCCTGCCAATTACTCAGTTGAATTCCAAATACCACGACGGTCCAATTACCATAAGCGCTGATGGCAACACAGCTTACTTTGGCGGCGATAGTTTCAGAGAGTCAGAGTTTGAAAAAGACAAAGCCAAAAAATTAAAATTAGGCCGCAACAACATTTTCAAATCAGTTAAAGAAGGCGACAAATGGGGCAAAGTAGTTTCGTTGTCTTTTAATAGCACCGAATACTCTACAAGTAACCCAAGCCTTAGTCGCGATGGAAAAACCTTGTATTTTTCTTCTGACATGCCTGGCGGATTAGGTGGCGTAGACATCTGGAAAGTAGCTGTAAACGAAGACGGAACATTTGGTGCCCCAGAAAATTTAGGCGCTAAAGTAAACACGGCTGGCTATGAAAGCTTCCCATTTATTGCCGACGACAACACTACCTTGTATTTTGCATCAAGCGGACATCCTGGTTTGGGTGGAACAGACGTTTTTCAAATTAATTTAGTGTCTGGCGACGCAACCAATTTGGGTCAGCCGGTTAACACCGAAAAAGACGATTTCTCTTTTAGCTTCAACAAAGACAAAAATCTAGGTTTCTTTTCTAGTAACAGAAACGGAAACGATGATTTCTTTAAAGCGATTCCAATTTGTGCGGTTCCAGTAACTACTACTGTTACTGACGCTAAAACAGGCGCGATTTTGGCCAATGCCAGCGTGGCAATTGTAGACGACAAAAGCAACGTAATCGCTACTGAGATGAGTAACGACAAAGGAGAAGTAACCTACAAAGTAGAGTGTAATACCTCCTACACGATCCAAGCTTCAAAAGACGGTTACGAAAGCAATACCTTTGGGGTAGCCAAAAGCAAAGGAGAAGCGGTTACTGTAGCCGCAGGCTTGAAACCAATCGAAGTGATTATTACAGAAACAGAAATTATCTTGAATCCAATTTTCTTTGAATACAACAAAAGCAACATCACCAAAGAAGGCGCGTTTGAGTTAGACAAATTAGTTCAGGTGATGCAATCAAACGAAAAATTGGTGGTATTGGCTAAATCGCACACCGACAACAGAGGTAGTGATGTATACAACTTAAACCTATCTGATCGTCGTGCTAAAGCAACTGTTCAATATGTGATTTCTAAAGGAATCTCTGCCGATAGAATTTCGGGCAAAGGATTGGGTGAAACAGAATTAAAAGTGAACTGTGGCGAAGCTTGTACAGAAGAGCAACACGCTCAAAACAGAAGATCAGAATTCTTGATTGTAAAATAAACAACCAACATATTTATAAAGAAACCGGGTATTTCCCGGTTTTTTTGTTTGTAAGCCAGTATTACTTGCAAAACAACCACGATTAAGAATTTCCTTCAATTGTTTTGCACCGCCTCATAAAATAGCCTTTCCGAACAGCTGAGTTGACAGAACATCGATTATCTTTGAATCCCAGAAATCATCTCATGAAAAAAACCATCTTGTTGCTTCCGCTGTTATTGCTTATGTACTGTAGCAATGGCGATCAATTTACGGCAACTCCCCCAGCGGCAAAACCGATGCCGCCAGTAGTGGAGACGGACGTGTTTAATTTAAAAGTGGTTCCCGAGATAAAATTGCGTTTTAGCTTGGCAGAATGGAACAAATTATTGCAGTATTATGATTTGAATCCCAAAAATGAAAAGAAAGTAGTTTCCAATTTTACATTCACCACCAACGGTAGTTCGGTGCAATTAGACAGCATTGGATTAAAGTTACGAGGCAATACTAGCCGCAGAAGACCCGAAGGAAGCAACGGTCAATTACATAACGCAACAAACCCCGATTGGCACCACGCTCATTTTGCCTTGGACTTTTCTAAATTTATTAGCGATCAACGTTTTGCTGGTCTTAATAAAGTAAATTTAAAGTGGTTTAAAGATGACGCCACCTACAGCAGAGAAATCTACTCCTATGATTTATTTCGTCGATTTGGCTGCTGGACAGCGCCCAAGGCATCCTATTGTAAACTCACAATCGAAGTAGAAGGGGATGCCACACCGGCCTACTTTGGCGTATATGAATTACTGGAAGCCGTTGACGAAGATTTTCTCGCCAAGAAAAGCGCACTATGGGGAGCCGGTACCGGATTTTTATGGAAAGGGTACAACCTTGGCAGCAACAAAGCCGATTTCTATTCTGTAAATAGCATGGGTGTTGAAAACGTGAGTCTAACTCCTTCGCTTTCCCAATATTACGCCTACGATTTAAAAACCCGCGAAACCGAATTGCTCACAGCCAAAAATCAATTATCCGAGTTCATCGCCAACTTAAATATGAAAACAGGCGTTGAATTTCAGAATTGGATAACCACTCAAATGGATGTCGATCTGTTTCTAAAAACCTATGCCACCAGTGTAGTTTTAGGGATGTGGGATGATTATTGGGTGAATTGCAATAATTTCTATTTTTACTTTGCGCCCAATGGGAAAGCCTATTTCATTCCCTATGATTACGACAATTCCTTAGGAACTTCTGCGATATTGTCAAACTCAGGCACACAAAATCCGCTCAACTGGGGCCCTTCTTCACAACGCCCGTTGATCACAAAAATATTGGCCATTCCGCAGTACCAAACCGTTTATAAAAATTATGTAAAATCCTTAACCTTACTGCAAAATGATTATTTCACGGCCGGGAAAAGCAAAATAAGAATCATGGGTTGGCAGTCCATGATTTCAGGATTTGTATCAAATGACACCGGCGAAGACATGATCCTAAACGATGTGCCGGCTTATTGGGGCAATCAGCCCAATTACCGTTTGTTATCTGGAAACAGTGCAGGAGGGAACAGTGGGCCAGCTAATTACTTTACCACCCGCACCGCATCTATTCCTTGGTAGATCAATAGGTAATTTTTGTTGTGTTATTTTCCCAAAGCTCAAAGGCTTTTAAAGCCGCTTCTCTAGAAAGTGGAAGCATTGGAATTTTACGTTCGTGCAAGTGCACATTTAATTCTTCGTAAATAAACGCATCATCAAAGGCAATAGCAGCTGCATCGTCTTTGGTACACCCATAATAAAGTTTGTCGGGTCTTGCCCAATATATAGCACCCAAACACATCGGGCAGGGTTCACACGAAGTATAAACTACACAGCCGTCCAACTGAAAAATTTGTAAGGTTTGGCAGGCATCTCGAATTGCCATTACCTCGGCATGGGCTGTAGGGTCATTGTTGGCGGTTACTTGGTTGTAGCCTCTTCCTACAACTTCTCCGTTTTTCACCACAACAGCACCAAAAGGACCGCCATTGCGCAGGCTTACATTTTCTGTTGCCAAACGAATGGCTTCTGCCATAAATTGCGTATGTTCTTCTTGCATTTCCATCACATTTTGTTTTGTCAAATATAACCATTCAAATTGTACAGCGCGTTTTACAAATTACACGCCATTAATTTGAATTCACTAGATGGTTTTCGGAAGAGCTATCATTTTTAGAGTAGCCCACACGTTTCTAAAATCACTATTTTCGTCATGTAAAACCGATACAATGAAAACCTATTCGATTGCATTATTCTTTTTGCTGATTGTTTCCTGCAAACCATTGCAGCCCAATACAGCGGATATAAATCAAGTAAATCAATTTTTGGACGCTTGGCATCAGGCGGCTTCAAACGCCGATTACAGCCGCTATTTTGATGCTTTTACGCCGGACGGTATTTTTGTGGGCACCGACGCTACCGAATATTGGACAAAACAAGAATTCGAAGTTTTTGCCAAACCCTTTTTTGATCGCGGGAAAGCCTGGGATTTTAAGGCAGTAGAACGGCATGTTTATTTTAGTCAAGACCAAAAAACGGTCTGGTTTGATGAGTTGTTAAGTACGTGGATGAAAGGCTGTAGAGGGTCGGGAGTATTAGTTCAATCTAAAGGAAAATGGCATATTAAACAGTATGTTTTATCGATGACCATTCCCAATGATAATACCAACGCGGTCATTCAACTCAAAGAAAAAGCCGAGTCTATTTTATTGCAATCCAAGATTCCGAAATCAGCGCAATAGATTAACGCACATCTATATCATGCTGCTGCAGCTTCTCTAGCATCACTTGAGTCATACTGGCTAAATCAAATTGGTGGTTCCAACCCCAGTCGTTTCGGGCATAGGCATCGTCTATACTGGCGGGCCAACTGTCGGCAATTTTTTGACGAAAATCAGGTTGGTAAGTGATGGTGAAATCAGGGATGTGTTTGGTGATTTCGGCTGCAATTTCTTTGGGCGTAAAACTCATGGCCGCCAAATTGTAGGAAGAATGTATGCTCAAGTTAGTTGCGTCGGCTTGCATAATGGCAATCGTTGCGCGAATGGCATCGTCCATATACATCATGGGCATTTTGGTGTTTTCGGATAAAAAACATTCGTAAGTTCCTTTTTTGAGTGCTTGATGAAAAATATCTACGGCATAATCGGTCGTTCCACCGCCAGGAGGCGTACTCCAACTAATTAAGCCTGGGTAGCGAATGCTGCGCACATCTACACCAAATATGTTGTGGTAATATTCGCACCAGCGTTCGCCGGCTTGTTTGCTGATGCCATACACCGTAGAAGGTTCCATGACCGTAAATTGAGGCGTTTGCTCTTTGGGAGTAGTTGGCCCAAAAACGGCTATACTAGATGGCCAAAATATCTTTTTAATTTTTTTGGCTTTCGCCAGATTCAACACATGAAACAAGGAATTCATGTTCAAATCCCAGGCAAAGGCCGGGTTTTTCTCTGCAGTAGCCGAGAGCAATGCCGCCATTAAATAGACGTCAGTAATTTGATGTACTTCTACCAAATGCTCAATCTGATTAAAGTCTAAGGCATTCACCACCTCAAAAGGCCCCGAATTTACCACCTCGTTATTTAATTTCCGGATGTCAGAGGCGATTACGTTTTCAACCCCATACAGGGCTCTAAGCTGGTGGGTAAGTTCTGTGCCGATTTGACCACAGGCACCAATAATCAAAATTTTTGGAGTCATTCTATTGCGTGTTTTGATCAACAAATATAACGTTTTCGTAACGCAATAAATAAGCCTTTTTTATTGTTGTTTCTTGTTTTTTACTTTCGTTTTACCTTTGTAACTTTGGCCTTCAATTCTACTTCCATGAAAATTTCCTCGATCTTGTTTGTAGCCTTTTTTTGCTTGGCATTGGCTTGTCAAAAAGACCAAACGCAGTTGCTAATGGAACGCCAAAAAGATGCCCAACGCAAGGAACAAGTGTTTCAAACCATCAATCGGGCTTGGCATTTTTCGATTCCCAGTTTGGCACCCCATACACGGCAATTTGCCAGCTCATGGAATGATTTGTATGTACTTAACAACGAACTCAATCAAAAACCTAAAAGTACGTTGGGTGCTTTTCAAAAAAAGGCCCGCTTGCTCTCCCAAAAATCAGCGGTTTTAGCCAACACAATTCCAATGGTGTTCAACAAACCCGAAATTAAAAGCAGGATTGCGGTGCTCACTACCAAATTCAACCAAATCAATTTGTACATCAATGTCACTCCCGTACAAGACCAAAAAGTGGTATCGCTCATTACAGAAGTGAATATAGAACTCAAGGCCTTGTATTTGCAGTTAGATGAAATTGTGCGAAAAAGCGAAATCCCTACCGAGGAAGGCGAAACCGAAATGAAACAAATGCTCGACACCACCCGCGCCATCCCGTCTAAATAATCGCTGCTATTTTGAGTAATCCCCTTCTTAATCTGTACGAGAATTCGCCCAAAGTGGCGCAACTTGTGGCGGGAATTCATCCGCAAGCCCGAATTCAATTGAGTGGTTTGGCGGGCTCCTCGTTTTCGTTGGTGCTGCAAGCGCTGTTCAAAAAAACCACGGTACCCTTTTTATTGGTGGTGAATGACAAAGAAGAAGCGGCCTATTATTTGAACGATTTAGAACAATTTTTGGGGGCCGATGATGTGTTGTTTTACCCCGGATCCTACCGCCGTCCCTACCAATTAGAAGACACCGACAACGCCAATGTCTTGTTGCGGGCCGAGGTGCTCAACCGCATTCATTCGCAACGCAAACCGGCTTGCATCGTGACCTATCCAGAAGCCCTGTTTGAAAAAGTGGTGACCAAAAAAGAATTGGATAAAAACACCTTGAAAGTGTCCGTAGGCGATCAGTTGTCTATCGATTTCATCAACGAAGTCTTGTTTGAATACGAATTTAAGCGCGTCGATTTTATCTCCGAACCGGGCGAATTTTCGGTGCGTGGGGGAATCGTCGATGTGTTTTCGTTCTCCAATGATCATCCCTACCGCATCGAGTTTTTTGGCAATGAAGTTGATAGCATCCGCAGTTTTGATGTAGAAACCCAGTTGTCTATCGAGAAGCAAAAGAAAATTAGCATCATCCCCAATTTGGAGAACAGTTTTTTTCAGGAAAACAGAGAGAGTTTTTTAAACTTTATTTCGCCATCAACTGTTTTGGTGCTGCAAGATACCGAGTTGTTGGTCGCCAAATTGGACACGCTTTTTGCCAAATCACAAACCGCCTACCAAAACTTACAAAGTACCATAAAAAGAATTCCACCCGAAAAATTATTTCTGCAATCAGCCGATTTTTTAAAAAAAGTATTGGATTTCCCGGTAATCGAATGGACCAGCAACCCCTTCTTCGCCTGCACCCAAAATATTGCCTTTGCCACCCAGCCGCAGCCCTCGTTCAACAAGCAATTTGATTTGTTATTAAACAATTTGAGCGACAACCACTACAAGGGATTTACCAATTATTTGTTGTGTTCAAACGCCTCACAAGCCAACCGATTTCACTCTATTTTTGCCTCCTTAGACGAGGCCAACCACGAAGACATTCGCAAGCATTACCAAACTATGGTGTTCCCTATATACCAAGGATTTATTGATACGGAGCACCAATTTACCTGTTATACTGATCACCAAATTTTTGAACGTTACCATAAGTTTTCGATCAAGAATGGCTTTTCCAAAAAGCAAACCATCACGCTCAAAGAGTTGACCTCCTTGGCCATTGGCGATTACGTAACCCACATGGATCATGGCATTGGGAAATTTGGTGGACTGCAAAAAATTCAAGTCGAAGGCAAAACCCAAGAAGCCATCAAGTTGGTTTACGCCGACAATGATATTGTGTATGTGAGCATCCATTCGCTGCATAAAATCTCCAAATACAACGGAAAAGATGGCGCGCCACCCAAAATATACAAATTGGGCTCGGGCGCTTGGAAAGCCTTGAAACAAAAAACAAAGGCCCGCGTGAAGCATATCGCGTTCAACCTCATTCAGCTCTATGCCAAACGCCGTCTGGAAAAAGGCTACCAGTATGCGCCAGATAGTTATTTGCAGGCCGAGTTAGAAAGTTCATTTATCTACGAGGATACACCCGATCAGCTCAAAGCCACCCAAGACATCAAACTCGACATGGAGAGCGATCGCCCTATGGATCGATTGGTCTGTGGCGATGTGGGATTTGGCAAAACCGAAGTGGCCATACGTGCCGCGTTCAAAGCCGTTGACAATGGCAAACAAGTAGCCATTTTGGTGCCCACGACTATTTTGGCCTACCAGCACTTTCGCACCTTTACCGAGCGCCTTAAAGACATGCCGGTTTCGGTTGATTACGTGAATCGCTTTCGCACAGCCAAGCAAAAAACGCAAACCTTGCAAAACCTCGCCGACGGGAAACTCGACATCATCATTGGCACGCACCAACTGGTCAATAAAAATGTGGTGTTCAAAAACTTAGGCCTATTGATTGTAGACGAGGAGCAAAAATTTGGCGTCAATGTAAAAGACAAACTCAAAACCATCGCGGCCAATATTGACACGCTCACCTTAACCGCAACGCCCATTCCACGTACGTTGCAGTTTTCGCTGATGGCGGCTCGTGATTTGTCGGTCATCACCACGCCACCGCCCAATCGATACCCCATCGAAAGTTCGGTGGTGAGCTTTAACGAAGAGCTCATTCGCGACGCGATTTCGTATGAGATTCAACGCAACGGTCAGGTGTTTTTTATCCACAATCGCATCGAAAACATCAAAGAAGTAGCCGGCATGATTCAGCGTTTGGTGCCTGATGCCAAAGTAGGCGTGGGTCATGGACAAATGGAAGGAAGCAAACTCGAAGAACTGATGTTGGCCTTTATGATCGGCGAATTTGATGTTTTGGTGGCTACGACCATTATCGAAAGCGGCTTGGATGTGCCCAATGCCAATACGATTTTCATTAACAATGCCAATAATTTTGGTCTCTCCGATTTGCACCAAATGCGAGGCAGGGTAGGCCGAAGCAACAAAAAAGCCTTTTGTTATTTCATCTGTCCGCCCTATTCGGCTATGACCGAGGATGCTCGAAAACGCATTCAGGCCTTGGAGCAACACAGCGACTTGGGCAGCGGATTTAATATTGCTATGAAAGATTTAGAAATTCGCGGTGCAGGCGATTTATTGGGCGGAGAACAAAGTGGTTTTATCAATGAAATTGGCTTTGAAACCTACCAAAAAATTATGAACGAGGCCATAGACGAGCTCAAAGAAAACGAGTTCAAGGACTTGTATGCCAGCGACGAAGATCCAGAAACTAAAACCTACGTGAAGGAAATGCAATTGGACACCGATTTTGAATTGCTATTCCCAGACGATTTCATCAATTCGATTACCGAGCGCTTAAACTTATACAACGAGTTGAGCGGCATTAAAGACGAGGAATCCTTGTTGGCCTTCGAAACCAAACTCATTGATCGTTTTGGCCCTTTGCCCAAACCGGCGATTTCCTTGTTGAGTAGCATGCGCATCAAGTGGATTGCTACCCAGTTGGGCATCGAAAAACTGGTGCTCAAACAAGGCAAAATGATAGGGTATTTTATAGCCGATCAGCAAAGTGATTTTTATGCCTCGTCCCAATTTCATCGGGTGCTGCAGTTGGTACAACAACAGGCTCAACATTGCAAACTCAAAGAAAAACAAACTCCCAACGGCTTGCGTTTGTTGCTCACCTTTGAGCAGGTAAAATCCATTCGTGCAGCCTTGCAGTATATGGAACTTTTGGCCTAAAAAAAATCCAGCGGTTAGGCTGGATTTCTTACTTAGTATTTTACGATTTTAAAGTGTACTTCTTGGCTTTCGTATTGCAAGCTGATGAGGTAGGTGCCTTTGGCAAATCCCGAAAGATCCAACTGATCTTCGAGGGCAGTTTTTGATTTTTGGATCAGTACTTGGCCCATTACGTTGGTTACTTTCAGCTGAGAAAAAGCAGTTTTAGATTGTATGCTCACTTTCCCAGTAGTGGGGTTTGGCGCATAGGTAAAATCAATCAGGGGCTGGAAACCGGCGATTCCCAAGTTGGTTAAACACGCTACAGTTGCTACATATCCAGGCGCCACTACGCCGCCATCGGAAGCAAATTTAAAGGTCAACGAACCATCGGCGGCAGTAGACTCAAAAGGCCCAGGAATGGTATTTCCGGTAAATCCGCCGTTGCTTAAATCGGTAGCTGAGGTGGAGTTTCCGTCATAGACATACAAATAATCCCAGTCTAATTCAAGATCAAATTCCGTGAATGTCAGTTGTATTTTTTTGTTGGGTAAATTAGGAATTAATACGCGCACGTAGGTCTCCGAATCGGTATAATCATTGGCTGTTCCGCCAGTATCGGTAAGGGTTATACCATTGCAATACTCGGTTCCGGTTGCAATAACCGTTTGTCTGCTGGGCGCTTCCAACCCAAAACTACAGACCGGACGTACCCGAATGCGGTAAAAGGTGTTGGGCGCTAAATTGGTAAATGTATACGAATTGGTTGAAACCGGTATCCAGTTGATGTTTCCTGCCGTAAACGTTGCGGCCGACACTTCCCAGTTGGTGGTGGAATTATCGGTCCAAGTAACCGACGCAGAGGTGTTTCCTGTGTTGGTTACCTCAATTGCAGCCACGGTGTTTATACAGGTATTGACACAATCAGTACTCAAACAAGTTGAGCCATTTACCGTACTCAAGATAAGCGCTGCAGGCTGTGGGCCAAAGCCGTTGTTAAAACTGATGCCCGCATTGGTGAGGTGACAATAGCTCATAATAGTGCCTTTTACCGAACTTGATGGAATTGGTGCCTGAGGACAAGATCCTTCGCTGTACCCAGCTTGTTGTCCACAGCCGTCAATAGCCGTGTCGTCGCCATTCCAATAACAACCGTGTGTGTGTGGTGAACCCAATAAGTGTCCAAATTCGTGCGAAATTACTTCGATGGTCCACGAATAAGTGGGTACCGAACTATAACTGGTGGTTACGTCTGCATAACTGAAATTATCCTGTGAACAAAGCCCATTTATCGTAACAGCAACTCCGCCTAATCCTCCGGGATCGATTCCCACCAATTGACCTACGTCTCCATCAAAAACAGGACGTACTTCATTAAATTTAAACAAGTAATCCGATGAGGATGTTCCGATGCCTTCATACGGATCTTGCGTGGTCCAGATAAAAATATTTTTGATGGCAATGCTAATGCCGTCATTGGCATATAAAGTTTGCACGTTATTAAACACCGAAGTCATCCAATTGGTTGTCGTGGTCGTATTGTTGTTGTTGGCTTCATACAAATCGAAATCAATCTCAAAGTAAATGGATACACAACGCGCACTAGCGGGTTGTGCGGTTTCGATAGCGGAAGATTTAACTGTTGCCGATTCCTTGGCTGCACAACTAAAGTCATTCAAAATTTTTAAATCGCTGTCTGAGTAGATGATATACGATGAACTGTTTTCCAATTTACCAATCACCACATTACCCAATTCATTACCCGAAATAATTCCGTTGAGTTCATTGGCAAAAAAATTGAAAGAAACGACTGAATTCGGGTTGTTTTTGATTGCGCCTCGGTAGTACAATCCAGGGGTATAGGCGGTGTTTTTTTGCACATCGGTGTCCAAATGAAAACCTTCAGCAAATGGATTTACTTTATACAATTGTACGGTTATGGTTGTGTTTTGGTATGGAATAGAAAGTTCAAGAAACTCCTTTTTTTGCGCCATTATTGCGGCAACATTAGCCATATTAATATTGGCATAAGTAGCATTTTCGATTACCGCTTGGACTGCATTTGACGGGGAATAATTGCTAGATTCCAACACCGAAAACGGCGTAAAACTTGTGTTGGCCGCGTTTAATTGGATTACTTTTTTTGCAATTTCCTGTTGCGAAAATCCGCAAAATCCAATAAGGGATACCAAAAGAATCAGGTAGTTTTTCATAGCGAAAGGGGTTGAGTATTGGCTTCAAATATAGGAATTAAATACACATTGAAAGATGTAATGAGCATCTCAAAAATGATAAAAGGCATTTTCAAGGTGTTCTAAGCTGGGTTTTTCATGTGGATTAGTGGGTTTGGGCAAGGTAATCGCAATGATGTCAAATCGCACCTCAACATCTAGGCTTTCTTGTTCTACAAAGGCCGAAACGGCTTTGACCAACAGCTGAATTTTTTTTGGGGTGACAAAATCTTGCGGATCGCCAAAATGTGAGGTGTTCCTGGTTTTTACTTCTATCACCGCCAAAGTTGAATCTTGTTGCGCCAAGATATCGACCTCGGCTTTTTGAAAGGTCCAATTGGTGTGTAAAATAGTGTAGCCTTTTTGGAGTAAATGTTCTAAGGCCAATGCTTCGCCCAATTTACCTAACTCATTGTGTGCGGCCATTAGTCAATCTGTAATTGTGTGCCTGATTTAGTGACAATCAACCTTGCTTTTTTCCCAAAAGCCAAAGCACGGTTGTCGGGAATGTGGCCTGCCGGAAAATGATAGGCAATTGGAATGTTCAACGGACTCAAATGTTCGGCCAAGATTTCATAGGCTGATTTCCCCCATGGGATTTCGTTGTCGTGCATTTGGCTGAATGTGCCTACAATAACGCCGCTCAGCTGAGCAAACAAGCCACTTCGTTTCAAGCCCATACACATTCGATCCAAGTGGTACAAGTATTCGTCTAAGTCTTCGATAAACAATATTTTGCCGTCGCCATCAAGCTGAGAGGCAGAGCCCATCAAGCTATATAAAATGGACAAATTTCCACCAATCAATTCACCCGTTGCTGTCCCCAATTGGTTTTCTGATTGAAATGGCAATTCGTAGTGCAGCGGCTCATTAAACAAAATTTTACGCAGGGATTCGAGCGCATCAGGGCTTGCTTTTTCTACATTCACCGGCATTAATCCATGAATGGAAGCCAATCCCAATTGATGCAAATGCGCATGCAATACCGTCACATCGCTAAACCCAATAATCCATTTGGGCTGTTTGGCCAACACGCTAAAATCAACCAAATCAATCATGCGCACAGTGCCGTAGCCTCCTCGTACACACCAAATCGCTTTTACTTCGGGTTTGTCCAATTGCGCTTGCAAATCTGCTGCACGTTGCGCGTCAGTGCCTGCCAATTGGTGGTTGTCGAGCCCGATGCTTTGGCCAATAACCGCCTTTAGTCCCCAAGATTCGAGTAGCTCAATGGCGGGTTGTAAATTGGGTAAAATATTTTTGCGTGCAGTAGCTACTAGGGCTACTGTATCTCCTTGACATAAAGCTTGAGCGTATTTCATGAATTTGAACTTTGATTGACAAAGATATAAAAACCTTTGTGCGCTGGTCTACTGCGGTAAAATCAGCTGATTAATTCCCTGTTTTTTCGATCTAAATGGGCCTGAACTCTCAATACTATTGCTTATTTTTGCGAGGCAATTGGAATTTTGCCCTTTTAATTCAACACCTATGTTAGCACCTCCAAAACGCTATACGATTACCGCCGCTTTGCCTTATACAAATGGCCCTATACACATTGGGCATTTGGCTGGCGTATATGTGCCGTCTGATATTTATGCGCGTTATTTGCGTTTACAACACCAAGATGTTGCCTTTATTTGTGGTAGTGACGAACACGGAGTTGCCATCTCGATGAAGGCCAAAAAAGAGGGCAGTACTCCCCAAGAGGTGATAGACAAATACGATAAAATTATCCGTCAATCATTTATCGATTTTGGCATTTCGTTTGATAATTATTCCCGCACCTCTGCTAAAATTCACCACGAGACCGCTTCGGCCTTTTTTAAAAAATTATACGATAAGGGCGATTTTATCGAAGAAGTCACCGAACAACTCTATGATGCCAAAGCCGAACAATTTTTAGCCGATCGCTTTGTTACTGGCACGTGCCCCAAATGCAGTAACGAAGAAGCCTATGGCGACCAGTGCGAAAAATGCGGATCTACACTCAATGCTACCGATTTAATCAATCCCAAATCGACTATCACTGGAGAAACGCCTATATTAAAATCAACCAAACACTGGTTTTTACCCTTGGATCGCTACGAGGCTTTTTTGAAAGAGTGGATTCTAGTTGGACACCAAAAAGATTGGAAAACCAATGTGTTGGGCCAAATAAAATCCTGGATCGACGACGGTTTGAAACCCCGTGCGGTAACCCGAGATTTAGATTGGGGAATCGATGTTCCTGTTGAAGGCGCCCAAGGCAAAAAATTGTATGTATGGTTTGATGCACCCATTGGCTATATCTCAGCTACTAAAGAGTGGGCCGCTCGCGAAGGCAAAGAATGGGAGCCCTATTGGAAATCGGCCGACACCAAATTAGTCCACTTCATTGGCAAAGACAATATAGTTTTTCATTGCATTATTTTCCCTGCTATGCTCAAAGCCGAAGGCAGTTTCATCCTGCCCGATAATGTTCCGGCCAACGAGTTCTTGAATTTAGAAGGCAACAAATTATCGACCTCCAAAAACTGGGCTGTTTGGCTGCATGAATATTTACAAGATTTTCCGAATCAGCAGGATGTATTGCGTTATGCCTTAACGGCCAATGCCCCCGAAACCAAAGACAACGATTTTACTTGGAAAGATTTCCAAGCGCGAAATAACAACGAATTGGCCGCTATATTTGGCAACTTCATTAACCGAGTCGTGGTGCTCACTCAAAAATACTACGACGGGGTAGTTCCAACTCCCTCAGCATTTTCAGATATCGATTTACAAGTTCTTTCGGAACTGCGCGCATATCCAGCCGTGATTTCGAGTTCTATTGAACGCTACCGTTTTCGAGAAGCCCAAGGAGAAATGATGCAAGTCGCTCGATTAGGCAACAAATATTTAGCCGACGAAGAACCTTGGAAAGTCATCAAAACTGATCCCGAACGCGTGCAAACCCAACTGTATATATCACTTCAAATTGCAGCGGCCTTACAGGTGTTGTGTGAGCCATTTTTGCCTTTTACGGCCCAAAAATTGAGTCATATTTTAAATTGGAAAAGCGCAGATTGGAACACAGTAAGTCAAGACGAAGTTTTACTTCCTGCTGGCCATACCATTGGCACTCCCCAAATTTTATTTGAACAAATTGAAGAGGCCGCCATTCAAAAACAAATCGACAAATTAGAAGCAAGTAAAGTGGCCAATGCCGCTCAAAACAAATCAATTATGGCCCAAAAAGAGTTAGTACAGTTTGATGATTTTGCTAAAATCGATTTACGTGTAGGCACAATCTTGGCTGCCGAAAAAATGCCCAAAGCCAACAAATTACTGGTTTTAACAGTAGACACCGGAATTGATCAACGCACAATTGTCTCCGGAATTGCGGAGCATTTTTCACCCGAAGAAGTAGTGGGAAAAAAAGTGACGGTTTTGGTCAACTTAGCTCCACGAGACTTACGAGGGGTAGAGAGTCAAGGTATGATATTAATGACAACAAATGCAGAAGGCAAGTTAGTTTTTGTTAATCCAGCTGCCGAAGCGCCCAATGGGGAAACAATAAGTTGATGAAACGGTTATTCAAAAACTTGTCTCTTTCAGCTGGAATTACGTATGTTTCCTCACTAGCAATATGGCAATTATTTTTCAGCAATAATTTGGTGTTGAAACCCATATTATGGGAAATTCACACTATTTTCACTAGTGTTCAGTTGTTTTTTATCATAATGAACTACACGCTCAACACTAAATTATTTGACATCATTAAAATTGTTTTTCGCATTTTAATAAAAGTTTGGTTTGTTATCTTCATTGCTTTTTCCATGCATAAAAATTTGTTTGATGTGAAAGGATTTTTGCTCACAGCTACCTTTGTATTTGGTTATTTAGAGGGTTTTATTGATCTTAATTCTTGGCTCAACAATCCCAATTCGACCTTTGTGTTTCATTTTTTTTCTACAACCAATTCACCCAAATCTAGACTCACTATTTGCGTACTAGGTATTTCCTGGATTCATATTTTATCAGCTTGTATCGCTTTGGTTTATTTTTCAATTAACTAATAATGGATCTAAAAATAATAGCTTTTGATGCCGACGATACCCTCTTTGTAAACGAACCTTATTTTCAAAAAACGGAACAGGTTTTTTGTGATTTGCTCTCGGATTATTTGCCTAATCACGAATTACAAAAAGAACTTTTTCGCATCGAAATACAAAACTTAGACCTTTACGGCTATGGGATTAAAGGCTTTGTTTTATCTATGATAGAGACTGCCTATTTAGTCTCTGACCACAAAATTTCACCGTCTACCATTGGTAAAATTATTGCCTTAGGCAAAGAAATGATTCAACAACCTATAGAACTTATAAATGGCGTTGAAGAAACCTTGCAAGCACTTCAAGGCAAATACAAACTAATTGTTGCCACCAAAGGCGATCTAAAAGACCAACAACGAAAATTACACGACTCTGGTTTAGGGCCTTATTTTCACCACATTGAAGTGATGGCCGATAAACAAGTACTCAATTACCAAAAATTACTGCAACGTTTAGAGGTGCCCCCCGAAAACTTCATGATGATTGGCAATTCACTAAAATCAGATGTGCTTCCGGTTTTAGAACTTGGCGGTTACGGCGTACACGTTCCTTTTCATGTGACCTGGGAACACGAGAAAATAAGTCATCAAGTGGAGCATCCTCATTTCACAGCAATTGATCAACTCCCCGATTTACTAACTATACTGCACTTGTAATGAAACACAAGATTGATCTTGCTACCTGGAATCGTAACGAACATTTTGAGTTTTTCAATTCGTTTGAAGAACCGTTTTTTGGGCTCACGACCCAACTAGATTGCGAAAACGCTTACCATAAAGCCAAAACTCTTGGAGTTCCCTTTTCAACGTATTATTTACATAAAACCTTAGTTGCCGTTAACGAAAACAAACCATTTCGTCTTCGAATAGAAAATAATGAGGTAGTTGAATTTTCAAAAATCCATGGATCACCCACCGTATTGCGAGACGACAAAACTTTCGGTTTCTCTCAAATTAACTTTGATCCTGACTTAGTTTTTTTTACTCAAAATGCAGCGCTTGAGGTTGCCCGCGTAAAACAAACCACAGGCTTATTTACCCGTGAGTTTTCCCCTAATGTAATTCATTTTTCTGTGCTTCCTTGGATTTCATTCACTTCGTTTTCGCATGCTAGAAGTTATACTCTTCCGGACAGCTGCCCTAAAATGTCATTTGGAAAAATGACTATCAATACAGCTGGCAAACGCAGTATTCCCTTTTCTGTTCATGTACACCACGGCTTGGTTGACGGCTATGACGTGGGTGTTTTTGTAAATCGATTGCAAGACCTATTGAACGAAAAATAACAACAAAGCATCAAGAAGCGGCAAAGCAGCCGCTTCTTTTTCTCTGCTATTACAACAAGCAAATTTCCCCGACTTGAATTTCAGTGATGAATTTCTTATCCCCATTCTTGTCTTCATAGGATCGGTGGGTGAGCTTACCATCAACCGCTAATTCTTTGCCTTTGGTAACATATTTTTCAAGAATTTCGGCTGTTTTTCCCCAGGCGGTGATGCGATGCCATTCGGTTTGTTCGACCTTGTCGCCGTTGTCTTTGTAATAGACTTCGTTGGTGGCAATGGTTAAGGCCGCTACCTTTTTCCCACTTTCTAATGTTTTTACTTCTGGATCGCTTCCTGCGTTTCCGATTAATTGCACTCTGTTTCGTAAATTACTCATGGCGTTTAAAAATTTTAAAGGTTTAAAAATTGTTTTTTGTCGATCAACAAGGCAAAATTGATATGTTTTGTTTTATCAAACCGCGTCGTATTCGTTTGCTTTCGACTGTATCTATTTGTAATCGGTTGTAATTGAAAAAAATACTACATTTGATTTGCTTTGAGGAGTTTATCCCGAGCGACCTTTATACACGCCAATTTAAATTTATCCGCCATGAAAAATTGTTTAGAATGCCACGACAAGCTAGTGGGTCGTGAAGACAAAAAATTTTGCTGTGATGGTTGCCGCAGTGCTTTTAACAACCGAAAAAACAAAGACAGCACCAATTTAATGCGCAACATCAATTATGTGTTGCGAAAAAATTACCGGATTTTATCGGAGTTAAATCCCGAATCAAAAGCCAAAACAACACGAAAAAAACTGATCAATAAAGGGTTTGATTTCACCTATTTCACCCATATCCTTCAGACCAAAACAGGCAATACCTATTGTTTTTTGTACTCTCAAGGCTATTTGTGTTTGGAAAATGATTTGATTTTATTGGTTAAAAAAGAGGGTTTTTTATGAAAAAAAACTATACCGCAGCCGGAACACTGCTTTTTTTTTCCGCGCTCTTAATGGCCTTATACTTTACTCAAGCAGTTGTACAGGTTAAAAAATTGGCGCAAAAACCACATTATGTAGGTTCTGTCGATCACGAAATTGTAGCCAACGCGCTCACAATCGAATTGAAGAAACTGGGGCTACAACCCAGTTACCAAGAAGGAATTACCCTAACCGATTGGGGAAATTTGGTCCCTTCCAAAAATATCATTGCGCGCATTCCGGGAACCGCCAATTCAGAAAAAGCCTTGTTGTTGCTTGCCCATTACGACAGCGCACCGCATTCCTATTCGCATGGCGCCAGTGATGATGCCTCTGGAGTTGCGACTATTTTAGAAGGAGTTCGCGCATTTCTGCAATGCAAAGCCCCACACAAAAACGATATTATTATTTTATTTACAGACGCCGAAGAACTCGGTTTAAATGGCGCTGCTTTGTTTGTAACCCAGCATGCTTGGGCCAAAGAAGTAGGATTGGTGTTGAATTTTGAAGCCCGAGGAAGTAGTGGGCCAAGCTACATGCTCATGGAAGTAAATCAGGGCAACGCCCAAATGATTCAAGCGTTTAGCAAAGCCAATCCACTATTTCCGGTAACCAATTCGCTGTTGTACAGCATATACAAAATGTTGCCCAACGATACCGACTTGACTGTCTTTAGAGAACAAGGCGCCATCCAGGGGTTTAATTTCGCCTTTATTGACAACCACTTTAACTACCATACCGCCCAAGACAATTTTGCGCACCTCAACCCCAACACCATTGCGCACCAAGGCTCGTATTTAATGCCCTTACTCAATTATTTTTCAAACAGTGAGTTATCTACACTGGAATCGGCAGAAGATGAGGTATATTTTACCCTACCATTTGTGCTTGTACACTATCCATTTTCCTGGAACTATGTGCTTTGTGGACTGGCTTTAGGACTTTTTATTTTGCTGGTTTTTATTGGTTTAGGAAAGCGAATTTTAGATTTCTCAGAAATAGGTAAAGGGTTTTTGCGTTTTTTCGGTTTGTTGCTGTTGGCCGGCGGCGGAAGTTATTTGCTTTGGTTAACACTCAAAAGCATCTACCCGTTTGCCGATATACTTCAAGGATTTCCCTATAATGGTCATTGGTATATAGGAGTCATTATTTTGTTTTCTTTTGGCTTTGCTTTTCTACTATATGCTGCTGTAAAGAATGTAAAAAGTGAATACAATTATTTTATTGCGCCGCTGTTTGTTTGGCTGTTGATTCAGTTTTTTCTAGCGGCTTATTTGCCTGGCGCTGGATTTTTTGTTCTGCCCCTTTTTGGGAGTTTACTGATGTTGGGCTACTTTGTTGCAACACAAAAATCAAATCACGTATGGAACTTGGTATGTAGTATACCGGCTATTTTAATTTACAGTCCTTTTATCGTGGTGTTTCCCATAGGATTGGGGCTAAAAATGCTCCCGCTTACCGCCGTTTTTACCGCCATTGTTTTTGGATTAGTGCTCCCCGTTTTTTTAGCCTTTGAACGAAAAACAGTATGGGGATTAGGCGCTTTTACTTTCACAATTGCAGGCATATTTATGGCTCATCTCGACTCAAATTATGTAGCTGGAAAAGCCAAACCCAACAGTTTGCTTTATGTATATGATGCCGAAACCAAGAAAGCCGTTTATACCACCTACGACAGCCAGGTTGACGAATGGACCAAAGTCTATTTAGGCAACAATCCCAGTCCGGCCAAGGCGATCAATCACTTGCCTTTGTACAGCAAATACCACTCCAACTTTACCTATGAAAGCCCGGCGCCACAGATGGCCTTGACTCCGCCCACGGTGTTGTTTGAAAAAGATTCCGTCGGTGCCAATTACCGCTATATTCAAATTTTGATTACGCCCAATCGAAAGGTGAATCGCTACGATATTTTTGCCTCCGAACGGGTTTCGTTGTATGATTTTAAAGCCAATGGCGCTTCCTTAATTCAAGCCAAAGGCACTTCCTTACTTGGTCAAAAAGGAAGTCAATACCCTAGAAACGGTCAAAAATTACTGAGTTATTATGTGGTGGATAACCAACCCTTGTCGCTGTCTTTTCGGTTGCTAAAATCGGCGCAATTAGATCTAGATCTATTGGAAAGTTCGTTTGATTTACTGTCAAATCCTCAACTTAAAATTAAACCAAGAGCTGCTTGGATGATGCCCACGCCTTTTGTGTTGACTGATGCCGTGGTGCTTCACCAAAAAATCAAACCCAGCGCTTTGCTGGCACCCAAAAACATACGATTTGCTGTTCCCAAACCAAAAGTCGACAGCCTTCAAGTAGCAACCGACACTCTTAAACCCGTTCGTAAATGAGAACAATCGCCCTTTTAGGCTGTGGTTGGCTTGGCTTTCCCTTGGCGCAACAACTCTTGCAAGCCGGTTTTCGTGTAAATGGTTCTACAACAACATCAGGTAAAATTTTCTCATTGACTCAAGCGGGGATAACTCCTTTTTTATTGGAACTGAATGCCCAATCTGCCATAGGCGATTGGAATGGTTTTTTGGCCGATGCCGAAGTCCTGGTCGTGGCAATACCCCCACAATTGCGCGGCGCCAATCCTGAAAATTTTGTAGCCAAAATGCAATTATTGTTGGAAAACATGCGACTTTCTGGTTGTAAAAAAGTACTGTTCATTAGCTCCACCTCGGTGTATCCCGACCAAAATCAATTGGCTATAGAAACAGACACCAAAGGTTTTGATTCACAACTCGTGCTTGCCGAAAACCTTTTTTTATCGGCTGATTTTTGCCAAACTACTGTAATTCGATTCGGCGGATTAATTGGCGCTGATCGGCATCCCGTGCGTTTTTTGGCCGGGCGAACGCAACTCGAAAACCCAGAAGCACCCATCAATTTGATACACCAAGATGATTGTTTGGCGATTCTGCACCACTGCATCCAGCTTCCGTTTGAAGACCAAGTATACAATGCAGTAGCGCCCTATCATCCTACTCGTGCGGCCTATTACACCCAAATGGCGCGCGCACTTCATTTGCCAATTCCTGAATTTGATTTTGGCAAACACTCTATTGGCAAAACCGTATCGAGCGAGAAACTCAGTACCCAACTCGATTATACCTTTCTAAAACCAACCCTATAAAAAAACCCCAAACTAGATGCTTGGGGTTTTGAAATTTTTAGAATCGTGAATTACCAGATTTTTACTCGTTTTTCTGGCGTTACATACATGCCATCTCCTTCTTTGATGTTGAACGCATTTTGGAAGCTTTCTAAATTTAGCAACGGCACATAGGCGCGGTACATACCCGGCGAGTGCGGATCAGTTTTTACTTGATTTTTCAAGGCTTCGTCGCGGATTTTGCTTCTCCAAATAGTAGCCCATGAAATAAATAAACGTTGTTCAGGAGTGTATCCGTCAATCAATCCGGGGTTGCCATTTTCTTTCAAGTACAATTGCAAACCGTCATAAGCTGCATTGATTCCACCCAAATCTCCAATGTTTTCACCCAAGGTAAATTTACCGTCTACGTGAATCCCAGGCAAGGGTTCCAATGCCGAATATTGATCAGCTAATGCCGTACCTAAATCGGTAAATTGTTTCAAATCGGCATCGGTCCACCAATCGATGAGGTTTCCGTCAGCGTTGTAGGTAGCGCCTTGGTCGTCAAAACCGTGAGAGATTTCATGCCCAATTACCGCACCAATTCCGCCATAATTTACGGCCTCATCGGCTTTGTAATCGTAGAAAGGCGGTTGCAAAATTGCGGCTGGGAATACAATTTCGTTGTACGAAGGATTGTAATATGCATTTACCGTTTGTGGCGACATTCCCCATTCGGTTTTGTCAACGGGTTTGTCCAATTTGTCTAAGTCTTTTGCCCAAGCCCATTTTGAAACGGCACGCAAGTTTTCAAAATATGATCCACCGATGGCTGCACTCTTCACGTTCAACGTGCTGTAGTCTTCCCATTTGTCAGGATAGCCAATTTTGATGGTCAATTTGTTTAATTTTTCAACCGCTTTAGTTTTGGTCTCAGGAGACATCCACGTGAGGTTGTTGATGCGCATTTCGTAGGCACGCATTACATTTTTGATCATTTTGTAGGCCTTGTCTTTGGCTTCAGCGGGGAACATTTTGTCTACATATAATTTACCTAAGGCTTCGCCTACCGTTCCATTGACTACTTGCAAGGCTTTTTCGTTGCGGGGTCTTTGTTTGATCGCACCAGTCAACGCTTTCCCGTAAAACTCCCAGTTGGCCGTTTCAATTTCGGTTGACAATTGACCCGCAGCACCGCGCAACAACATCCAACGCATATAGGCTTTCCATGCGTCTACATTGTTTTCGGTAAACATGGTTTGCAAGCCTTTCATGTATTTGGGTTGAGACACGATAACGGTATCCACTTTAGCAAATCCAACTCCTTTTAAATACGTATTCCAATCGATCGCAGGAGTAAGCGTATTCAAATCGGCAATTGCGGTTGGGTTGTATTGTATTTTGCTGTCGCGACGTTCTACACGGTCTAAACGAGGCACTGACATTTGAATTTCCAAGGCGATGATTTTCTCAGCATCGGCCTGCGCGGCAGCGGGAGATTCTCCCAAGAACTGCAACATTTTGGCTACGTGTAACACATATTTTGCTCTTTTTTCTTTTGAATCTGCATCTTCAGACACATAGTAATCACGGTCAGGCAATCCCAAAGAACCTGGTCCTAAGCTCACTACATTGCGGTTGCTGTCTTTTTCGTCGGCACCCACACCCACACCAAAAAATCCTACGCTTCCGCCATCGGCTTCGGTTTGCATCATTAATTTTTGCAAATCGGCTACATTTTTCACGGCGTCAATTTGAGCCAAATAGGGTTTCAATGGTGCAATTCCTTGTTTGTTGCGCGCCACGGTGTCCATAGCAGATTGGTACATGATAATCGCTTTTCCTTGGTCTGAAGTGGGTTTATATTTCCCGCCTTTGGTGGCGTCTGCCAAGATAACCAAAACGTCTTTGTCGGTATTTTGACGCAATTCGTCAAAGCTTCCCCAACGGGTTTTGTCTTTAGGAATTTCGGTTTTATCCAACCAAGTTCCGTTTACAAAACGAAAGAAATTGTCGCTGGGCTTCACGGTTAAATCCATATAGGACACATTAATTCCCGGTGCTTTTTTAGCTGATTTGTCTTGGGCGTGCGCAGCAGCCAATCCGAAAATTGCCGGAAGCACTAATAGCCCTAGTGTTTTGAATTGTATTTTCATTTGAATTGATTTTAGTGTCACAAAAATATCGATTCTTGCCATATAAACTGTTAAAATACAAAATAATATCAGTGGGATTCCCGGCTCAAAATCAGTTGTATTTTGTAGTTTTGACGAAAATTTTTCATGCTTCGTTATTTTAAACAATTCCGTATTTTCTTCTTGGTTTTAGGTATTATTTCGGTGGTAATTATCAGTTTATTTTATCGAGCATTAACGCCAAAAAAATCCTTACCCATTTACAATCCTGCCGATGTAAACCCCGAATTGGTAGACAGTACGGTGCAGTTTATTCGCAAATACCACAAAATTCCCGCCTTTTCGTTTGTGAACCAAAACGGCAAAATCATTACCGACAAAACCTACGAAGGCAAAATTTATGTGGCCGATTTCTTTTTTACCACCTGTGGTTCCATTTGCCCCAAAATGACTAATAACATGGCACTAGTGCAAGAAGCATTCTTACACGATTCACGGGTAATGCTGTTGTCGCATACCGTGTTTCCCGAAATTGATTCGGTGGCGGTCCTGAAACGCTATGCCCAAGAAAAAGGCGTGAACGACCGCAAATGGAATTTGGTTACCGGCGATAAAAAGAAAATCTACAGTTTGGCAAGAAAAGCCTATTTGGCCGTAAAACTCGGCAAACCCAGCGAATTGTATGACATGGTGCACACCGAAAATTTTGTGTTGGTCGACAGTCAAAAACGGGTGCGTGGCTTTTATGATGGAACCAAAAAAGAGGAAATTGAGCGTCTCATTGCCGATATTCAGGTTTTACTCCGGGAAGAAGATTAAGAATGAAAACTGATATTTATCAGGTGCAATTTACTATTTATCCCTACTTTTGTAATCTTAATTCAATCTAAATAAGCGTTGCAAACCACCATTGCTCAGTTAAAAAAAGGCGAAAAAGCCACCATCACGCACTTTGACGTGGAGGCTATTCCGTTGAAGCTTTTGGAGATGGGGTGCTTGCCAGGCAACTCGGTTGAACTCTTGCAAATCGCTCCTTTTGGAGATCCTTTGCTGCTCAATATAAGCGGCTCGCATTTGGCCATTCGCTTGGAAACTGCACGTCAAATACAAGTAACTCGAGACGAAATTAGCTCAAAATAAGCCGTATGCAATCGATACAAGTCGCGTTAATTGGCAATCCCAACACCGGAAAAACTTCGGTGTTTAATCAGTTAACAGGGCTCAAACAGCAGGTGGGAAATTACCCGGGCATTACAGTTGAGAAAAAAGTAGGGCAGTGCATGTTGTCTGAAACCTGTTTGGCAAACGTACTTGATTTGCCAGGAACCTACAGTTTAAATGCCAGTTCGATTGATGAAAATGTAGTTATTGAGGTGTTGCTCAACAAAAAAGACCCCAATTTTCCCGACGTGATTGCAGTAATTACCGATGTCGAGAATTTGAAACGCAATTTGTTGTTGTTCACCCAAATTAAAGACTTAGAACTCCCTACGGTTTTGGTAATCAATATGGCCGACAGAATGGTACCAAAAGGCATTAGTATGGACATCCCTTACTTGGAAGCGCAGTTGCAAACCAAGATTGTGCTCGTGAGTTCCAGAAAACGCACCGGCATTGCCGAACTAAAAAACGTATTGGCCAACTACCAACAATTGTCGGTAAGTCCTTGCCTCAATGCCTCAAGTATAGACGAAGCCTATTTTAGTCAATTGCGTAAAACATTTCCCAATCAGTTGTTGTATAAATTGTGGTTGGTGATTACCCAAGATGTAAATTTCTTGAACTTAGAACGCAAAGAATTTCCCAATTCCTTTACAAAATCCCATGCCGATTTAAAGCGTTTGCAGCAAAAAGAAACCATCAAACGCTACCAGTTTATAAACGACATACTAAAAAAAGGATTGCTAGTAAATACTAGCTTGGCTTCGGATTACCGCTCCAAACTCGATCGAATTTTAATGCATCCGTTTTGGGGTTATGTGATCTTTTTTGGCGTACTCTTTTTAATCTTTCAATCCATTTTTGATTGGTCTCGAGTGCCCATGAATTGGATTGACACGGCCTTTGCCAACCTGAGTACTTTTACCAGTACGCAACTGCAACCGGGTATGCTCAATGATTTGTTGTCGCAAGGAATTATTCCGGGTATCGGGGGCATTTTGTTATTTATTCCGCAAATTGCCTTTTTGTTTTTATTTATCTCCCTACTTGAAGAGAGCGGGTACATGAGCCGTGTGGTGTTTTTGATGGATAAAATTATGCGCCGATATGGACTCTCAGGAAAAAGTGTGGTGCCGCTCATTTCGGGGACAGCCTGTGCAATTCCCGCCATTATGGCCACCCGAAATATCGAAAGTTGGAAAGAACGCTTGTTGGTTATCTTGGTCACGCCTTTTGTAACCTGTTCGGCCCGCTTGCCGGTTTATGCCATCATTATAGCGGTGGTTATTCCCGACACTTATTTGTTGGGGGTGGTGCACCTACAAGGATTGGTTTTCTTGTTTTTGTACATATTGGGATTTGCTAGCGCGATTATTTCGGCTTGGTTGCTCAATAAAGTATTGCGCATCTCAAACAAAACCTATTTTGTGGTGGAGATGCCCAATTATAAAGTGCCGCTGTTTAAAAATGTTTACATCAACGTAATCGAAAAAACAAAAGCCTTTTTGTTTGGTGCCGGAAAAATAATTTTAGCCCTTTCGATCATTTTATGGTTTTTGGCTTCCTTCGGACCGGGAGAAGATTTTAAAAATGCCGAAGCCAATGTAGTGGTACAGCACCAAAATCTGACCGTAAACAGCTCGGCCTACAAAAATGCCTTAGCCACCTATAAATTAGAAAACTCCTACATAGGCCTCATGGGCAAATCCATAGAGCCTATAATCTCGCCATTGGGATATGATTGGAAAATTGGGATTGCAATTATTAGTTCTTTTGCAGCTCGCGAAGTTTTTGTGGGCACCTTGGCCACCATTTATAGTGTGGGTGAATCCGAAAGCAACAGCACCATTGTGAGCAAAATGAAAGCTGACAAAGACATCCGAACCGGCATACATACCTTCCGATTTTCTTCGGGCGTTTCGCTGTTGCTGTTTTATGTATTTGCCATGCAATGCATCAGTACGTTGGCCATCACCCGAAAAGAAACCAACAGTTATTATTGGCCTCTGGCCCAACTGGTTTTCATGACTGGCTTGGCCTATTTAGTGGCGTTTTTAACCTATCAATTTCTGAATTAATGGTACAAACTACAATTGCTATTGGGTTACTGATTGCGGCACTTGTATATGTGTTTCGCAAGTTTTGGCCACGAAAAAAATCAAGCAAATCTTGTGGGTCTGATTCCTGCGGTTGTCATTAGCCTAAGGCCACATCCAACACCATCATCACAATAAACCCTGCGATAAATCCCAGCGTTGCAATATCGGTGTTTTTATCTTGTTGGGTTTCGGGAATCACTTCTTCCACTACTACGAATATCATCGCGCCAGCAGCAAAGGCTAAAGCGTAAGGTAAAATAGGCGTAAAAAAGGTTACAGCTACTGCACCCACTACCGCGGCAATGGGTTCCACCAAGGCCGACGATTGTCCATACATAAAACTCTTCCAACGGCTCATGCCCATGCGTCTAAGCGGCATCGCTACGGCAATTCCTTCTGGAAAATTTTGAATCCCAATTCCAATGGCCAAGGTTACTGCTCCGGCAATAGAGGCTTCAGGAATTCCAGCTGCCACTCCGCCAAACAAAACACCTACCGCCAAACCTTCTGGAATATTGTGCAGTGTAATAGCTAAAACTAGCAGTGTTGTGCGTTGCCAAGGTGATTTTACCCCTTCTGTTTCTTTAAAATTGATGTGTAAATGAGGAAGAACTTTATCTAACCCAAAAATAAATAAAGCACCCAAGGCAAATCCAACGGATGCCGGAATAACTTTGTCAAATCCTTCGCCTTTACTCATTTCAATGGCGGGCGCGAGCAAACTCCAAAAGCTGGCTGCGATCATCACCCCTCCGGTAAATCCGAGCATCCCGTCTAAGACCACTCGGTTCATGTTCTTAAAAAACAACACAAACGAGGCGCCCAATGCCGTTAAAAACCAAGTGAATAAGGTGGCGTAAAAAGCCGCCAAAACCGGATCTATTTTTTCGAAATAAGCGATTATTTGATCAAACATCGGAATTGAAATTTTAAATTACGTCCAAATTTAGTGAACAAAATCGGAATTCAATACCTTTGAAAACATGAAGCAGTATGACTATATTTTCGCCGGTACCGGATTGGCCGCTTTGATGACGGTATACGAACTGCTTCAGCGGGACTATTTTGCACAGCACCGCATTTTGTTGCTCGATGAGACCGCCAAAAACAGCAACGACCGCACCTGGTGTTTTTGGGATGCGGCCCATACATTTTCAGGAATCGCTTCACACAATTGGGATTCCATCCGCTTTACCAATTTAAATTTTACACGTGAAATGGCCATCGCGCCCTTTCAATACCGTCAAATTCGCAGCCGTGATTTTTATGCGTTTGTCTTTGATTTTATTTCCCAGCATGGCCACGTAGATGTGGTGCAAGAAAAAGTAATCGCCATTACCGAAACAGAAGCAGCTGCAGTGGTTCAAACGGAATCCAATCAATACAAAGGCCAAGTGGTTTTTAATTCTATTTTAGATTGGAAAGGCCTGCAAAACCAAACCAAGTATCCGCTGTTGCAACAGCATTTTGTGGGTTGGTTTATCCAATCAAAAGAAGCTATTTTCAATTCGGATGAGGCAACCTTTATGGATTTTTCAGTCGATCAAAAAGGAAACACACGATTTATGTATGTACTGCCAACTTCTTCAAATGAAGCATTAGTAGAATATACCTTGTTTTCAAAAGAGCTGTTGCCCAAACAAGAATATGAATCTGAAATTCAAACGTATATTCAAAAAGTAGGAATTTCAGATTACGAAATTGTCGAGCGTGAACAAGGTTCCATTCCCATGAGTTGTTTTCCGTTTTGGAAGGCCAATTCCAAGCACTGCATTTCCATTGGCTCAGCGGGAGGTTGGACCAAAGCCAGCACTGGATTTACTTTTAAAAACACCACCAAAAAAGCCAAGCAATTGGTTGATTATTTAGAACATAAAACCCACAAGCCCTTTCAATTCAATCGGAAATTTTGGTTTTATGATTTGCTGTTGTTGGATATTCTCCACGACGACAACGCCCAAGGAAGCCGTATTTTTTCGGGCATTTTTAGCCGCGCCAAACCCCAATTGATTTTGCGATTTTTGGACGAAGAAACCTCTATTTGGGAAGATCTGCAACTCATTTGGCATTGCCCCAAACGCTTGTTTGTTCGGGCTTTGTTTAAACGAATTTTTAGCGGTTTCTAGACTAAAAAAACCAACTCGCCACGGCTATGGCAGCCAACACACAGATGAAATCTACGAGCAGCATAGCACCCAAGGTATAGCGGGTGTTTTTTACATTAATCGAACCAAAATAAACGGCTATCACATAGAAAGTAGTTTCGGCACTACACTGAAAAATACAGCTCAAGCGGCCGGTAAAGGAATCGGGTCCAAATTGACGCATGGCATCAATCATAAAGCCGCGTGATCCGCCCGAACTAAATGGTCGAAGCATGGCCACCGGAAGCGAATCGGTGATTTGTTTGCTCACGCCAATGTGCGAAAACACAAACGAAAGTCCCTGGCTGATCAGCTCAAACAAACCGCTGTTTCTAAAGAACGAGATGGCCACCAACATGCCCAATACATACGGAAAAATGGTCACTCCGGTTTTTAATCCGTTGTTGGCGCCCGTAACAAAGGCGTCAAAAATGGTGGTGTTTTTGGCGGTAAACTTGGCTTCGTTTTTCCAAGAAAACAGCAGCGTAAATAAAATAATTCCGATGAGCAAGATGCTCGATAAATGCGACGTAAACAGCGTTTTACCAATTAAATCGAGTTGATTCACATAAAATAAAAACCCGATGATGGCCGCAATTACTGCAAATAAACTGCTCACCAATGCGGCACTTTTAAAATTTATTTTTTGTTTGATTCCCACCAACAAAAAGGCGGCAATGGTACCCACAAAAGAGGTAATGATACAAGGCAACATCACGTCGGCTGGATTGGTCGCGCTCTCGGCGGCTCGGTAGCCAATGATTGAGGTAGGGATTAAGGTGAGCCCGGCCGCGTGCAAACACATGAACATGATTTGGGCGTCGCTGGCCTTGTCTTTTTCTGGATTTAACTCTTGTAAACTTTGCATGGCCTTGAGCCCAAATGGCGTCGCCGCCGAGTCTAAGCCCAAGAAATTGGCCGCAAAATTCAAGGTCATGTACGATATCGATTCGTGGTTTTTGGGAATAGTCGGAAACACTTTAGTAAAGATCGGGCTCATTTTTTGGGCCAGTTTTTCAGCGGCCCCCGATTCGATGAGCAGTTGCATCAACCCACAGAAAAACGCCAAATAAGCAATCAAGGGCAGGATCAAATCAAGCAAACTGTTTTTGCACGTAGGCAACAAACCGTCCGATTTTTGCACGCCCGAGTATACTTTTACCGTTTGGTTTTTGTACACATAGGTGGTGTCGGGATTGGTGGTTACAGCATCGCGCACCAGGGTTTGATCGGGCGCTTTGGTTATGCTGTCTTGCACAAATGCCGGCAGTTGGTTCAGGTATTTTTCGGCCACAAGAATGGGCTCGTCTTTTTGTCCATTTAGGATGTAATCTAAAGTATAGTGCGAGCCACTGGCCAAGCCAATGAGCACAAAAAGAATCGAAGACACTAAAATGGCGAGCCAAAATCTACTGAGAACCATACGCTTGTTTTTGGTAAAAGTAAAAACTTAAACAGATATTTCACAAAACGCCCGAATTATTATTTGCGGCGGCTTAGACGTGCAAAATTTCTTCCTCGATTAAGAGGTCTTCCCGTCGAAAGCGCAAAAACAACTGGGCCACCGCGATGGTGTCTTTTTCGCAATAGGTCACAATGCGGTCAATGTCTTTTTCTACATAATACACCTGCGCCACTTGGCTGCCGTCAATGTCGCCTTTGGGCGAGGGAATGCCCAATATTTTGGTGAGTAATTTCAAGGAAGTAAAGTGCTTGTAATCGCCAAATTTCCACAACTCTAAGGTGTCTAGGTGCGGAATTTCCCAAGGTTTTTTGCCAAATAAATTCAATTTGGCCGGCAAGGCCACTTGGTGAATGATCATGCGGCGCGCGATAAACGGGATGTCAAATTCTTTGGCATTGTGCCCACACAAGAGGTGTTGCGCTTGGCCAAAGTGGTTGTTTAATAGATTAGCAAAGTCGAGCAGTATTTTTTTCTCTTCGCCAAAAAATGAGGTGACGCGAAAGTTGCGGATGTCGCCTTTGTGTGTAAAATAGCCCACCGAAATGCAGACAATTTTGCCAAATTCGGCCCAAATGCCGGCGCGTTCGTAAAAGGTTTCGGGGTCAATCTCATCTTTGCGTTGGTACTGCGTTTTGGTTTCCCAAAGTCCCTGCAGTTCGGCATCGAGTGTGTGGTAATGTTCGTGTTCGGGCACCGTTTCGATGTCCAGAAACAAAATGTGGTCGAGTCTCAATTTTTCAATCATGGCGTGTAAATGAGTTAAGGTTAGTATGGGATAAAAATAGGAGTTTTGGTCGAAAGTCGCAAGTCATAAAGTCAAAAGAGCTGGAGTATTCTAAGAACGGTTGTGAGCTATTAGCTGTTAGGTGTCAGCTTTTAGCCACGAATGCACGGATTTGATTTAACGATCAACGAATTTTGATATGTGATTTTTGATTTTTGAATTGAAAAAAAAACACTAAGAACAATTGTAAACTTACAACTAATAAAAAACACCCCCAACCCCTCTCGAGAGGGGAGTTTGCTACGGTACAGCTAATAGACAGAAAGACGAGATATAAGAGACGGCGCTAAGTAAAATTCCAATTTTCAAATCTCCAAATTTTCAAATTTTCAAATCCCAAAACCTCCCGCTCTTTTCCTATCTTTACGCTCCATGAAACTACGCCCAATACACCAAGGTCCTTTGTTGGAATTTTACGCCCCCGATTATTCGACGGCGCTTGATTTGCCGTATATCGACGCGGGCTTGCGGGCGGGATTTCCCTCTCCAGCCGATGATTTTATTGAGCTGCGCATTGACATCAACAAAGAATACATCAAAAACCGGGACACTACTTTTTTTGCCCGAGTAAAAGGCAATTCGATGGTGAATGCAGGCATTTTTGACGGCGATTTGCTCATCATTGACAAAAGTTTGGAGCCGCAAAACAACAAAATTGCCGTGTGCCAAATAGACGGTGCCTTTACCGTGAAACGCATCAAAATTGAGCAAGACGTAGTTTGGCTCATTGCCGAAAATGAAAATTACCAACCCATTAAGGTTACGCCCGAGAACGAACTCATGATCTGGGGAATCGTAACCGCTTCGATAAAGAAATTTTAATGTTTGCCCTGGTTGATTGCAATAACTTTTATGCCTCGTGCCAACGCGTGTTCGAGCCGCACTTGTTGGGAAAGCCCGTCGTGATTCTTTCCAACAACGACGGCTGTGTGATTGCTCGATCAAACGAAGCCAAAGCGCTGGGCATTCCCATGGGCGCGCCAGCCTTTGAGTACAAAAAATTGTTCGAAGAGCAGCAGGTGTTTGTCTATTCGTCCAATTATGCGCTCTATGGCGACATGAGCAGCCGCGTGATGAATTTGCTCGCGACTTTTTCGCCCGAAATCGAGGTCTACAGCATAGACGAAGCCTTTTTGAAATTTAAAGGATTTGAGCACTATGATTTAGAATCCTACGGCAAACAAATTCAACGCACCGTAACCAAAGGCACGGGAATTCCCATCAGTGTAGGGTTTGCACCCACCAAAGCGCTGGCCAAAGTGGCCAATAAAATTGCCAAGAAATTTCCCGATCGCACGCAAAGCGTTTATGTGATCGACACCGAAGACAAGCGCATCAAGGCCCTGAAGTGGACCAAAATAGAAGATGTCTGGGGCATCGGACGGCGGCATGCCAAACGACTCAGACGCCTAAACATTACCAATGCCTACCAATTTACGCAATTGCCCGACGCCTGGGTGCGCAAAGAAATGGCGGTAGTAGGGCTGCGACTCAAACGCGAATTAGAAGGTAAACCGTCGCTTGATTTAGAGAAAATAAGCGTCAAAAAAACAATTGCCACCACCCGTTCGTTCGAAAAAATGCACAGCAAATTGCCCGACATTGCCGAGCGCGTGGCTACATTTACCGCCGCCTGTGCCGAGAAATTGCGCCGACAAAACAGCCATTGCAACCTGATTATGGTGTTTATTCACACTAACGGTTTTCGGCAAGACCAACCGCAGTATTCGCGCAACATTGTGATCCAAACCGATTTCCCCACCAACTCAACCATTGAGCTCAATCACTATGCGCAAATTGGGTTGAAGGCCATTTTTAAGGAAGGCTATCAGTACAAAAAGGCCGGCGTGGTGGTTATGGGACTCACGCCCAATGCGCAAACGCAGCTGTCTTTGTTTAACGCGGCCAACCCCAAACACTTGCCCTTGATGGCGGTGGTGGATCGACTCAACCGAAGTTATGGAATTAATAAAGTAAAGTTTGCCTCCCAGTCGCTGGGCCGACAATGGAAAATGCGCCAAGAAAAACTCTCGCCGCGCTACACCACCTCATTTGCTGAAATCATTCAAATCAAGCTGTAGGCTTTTCGCCACGAATGCACGAATATTTTTAGATGAGAGTGGAAAAAACGCAAAAAAATTTATACACCTTAATATTGGATAAAGATGGCAAAACCATGAAATTTTCAAATTTCTTTACTTTTTTGTTTTTTGTCTTTTCACTGCAATCTAGTTTCAGTGTAATTCGTTAATATTGTACAAATTTTTATTATATAAGTGTTTAAAATACTGTAAGTTAAAACATAAGCCGATATCAAACAAAACTACTATGAAAACTAAATTATTTCTTATTGTAACTGGGTTAATGATGTGTACTCAACTCATGTATGCTCAAGTGCCCTCTTATGTTCCAACAAATGGATTGGTAGGCTATTGGCCGTTTACCGGAAATGCCAATGACGTGAGTGGAAACGCATTAAACGGAACAGTAACTGGAGCTACGTTAACAACAGATCGCAACGGAATTGCCAATGCTGCCTATTTATTTAATCCCGCCACAGCAAGTAATATTACAATACAAACGCAGCCCGTAACAGGTACTGGTTTACAAAATCAATTTAGTATTGTAATGTGGGTAAAAGCGAGTAGAGTGGCCAATTATATTGGCGAAAGCGCTTTATGTCCGGGGTCTGTTAGTGTGCCTATGGCAAATTCAAACCAAAACTGGGCTTTTGTGCCGGGTAATTCAGGGAATAATTTAGGTGTTGGATTTTCAATTGGAACCAATGGAATTATGGTTGCTGATCACGCCAATAATTTGTTGGTTAGCAGGTTGAGTAATTCTGCTACATACTCAAATTTTGTAAATGTAGCCATTGTCTTTGACGCCAATAACGCTTATTTATATGTAAATGGAACATTAGTTAGATCAAGACCGACGTACTGCACGGGAAATATTAAAGGGGTTCCGTCATTAATATCTTTGGGTACTTCCTTATATTCTCCCAATTTTTCGGGAGTAATTGATGATTTAGGTGTTTGGAACCGTGCATTAACGCAATCTGAAGTACAATTATTATATACAGGATGTTCAACCTCTGCTCCAACTGGAAGTGCTTCACAAACCTTATGTTCGGGTTCAACAGTTGCAAACTTAACCGCAACAGGAACTAACATAAAATGGTATTCAACAAGCTCAGGTGGAACAGCTTTAACGTCTACAACTACTCTTGTAAACGGAACTACATATTATGCTTCTCAAACGGTTAATAATTGCGAGAGCACTTCAAGATTAGCGGTAACTGCAGTTATTCAAAGCACAACAGTTCCAACATTTACTCAAGTAACACCAATTTGTTCAGGAGCAGCAATGTCACCATTTCCAACAATCTCATCAAATGGTATTGTTGGAGTTTGGACGCCAGCTTTGAACAATACATCTACTACAACTTATACTTTCACACCAACAGCTGGTCAATGTGCTACAACAACAACAATGACTATTGTTGTAAATTCAACAACTACTCCAACAGGGAGCGCTTCACAAACCTTATGTTCGGGTTCAACAGTTGCAAACTTAATCGCAACAGGAACCAACATAAAATGGTATTCAACAAGCACTGGCGGAACGGTATTAGGTTCTACAACCACTCTTTTAAATGGAACTACATATTATGCTTCTCAAACGGTTAGCGGTTGTGAGAGCACTTCAAGATTAGCGGTAACTGTTAGCTTAAACAACCCAACTGTAAGCGCGACTGCTACGACGGTTTGCAGTGGTCAAGCAACAACTTTAACAGCTTCATCAGGTGCTTCAACTACATCAAACTTTTCTGTAGGGTCAATAGGACCATCCGGAGGTTATGTGTTTTACGATCAAGGAAGTGTTGTAAATGGATGGCGGTATTTAGAAGCAAGCCCAACAGATAATGGTAGTGATAGTGGAACAGGTTGTTATTGTGTTTCAATTCCAAATACCTCTAACGCTATTGGAACCGGAAGAACTAATACAACAAATTGGATTAGTGCAGGATGTAATGGAGGTTTTATTAATACAGCAACCGCTTTTAATATAAATGGCAATACCAATTGGTTTATTCCTTCAAAAGATGAATTAAACTTAATGTATTCAACTTTAAAATTAAATAATCTTGGGAATTTTCAAAATGTACCATACTGGACATCTTCACCAGCATCTTATGGAAGTTGTGGAATAAATGGTGGAGCTTGGGTTCAGAATTTTACGAATGGGACCCAATATTCGGACGCTAGAAGTGGATATCAAGGTGCTGGAAATTTAAGACTCGTTAGACAATTTGCTACTGGAACTCCAATTTCAACCTATTTATGGTCAACAGGAGCAACAACAGCATCTATAAATGTTACTCCAACCACTACCACTCAATACTGGGTGGATGTAACTACAAATGGAGTTACTTGTAGAAAGTTTATAACCATTACAGTTAATTCAACAACACCTGCTCCATCAGGAAGTACTGCACAAACTTTCTGTTCAGGTTCTACAGTTTCCAATTTAGTAGCAACAGGAACTAACATACAGTGGTATTCTACAAGCACTGGCGGAACGGTATTAGGTTCTACAACCACTCTTTTAAACGGAACTACATATTATGCTTCTCAAACAGTTAATGGTTGCGAAAGCACATCAAGATTGGCTGTAACCGTTAGTTTGAATAATCCAACTGTTTCTGCTACGGCAACAACTATTTGTGGTGGTTCTTCAGTTTCTTTAACAGCTTCAGATGGTAATAATTTACAACAAATAGATAATAAAGTAGCGTCTTTTGATACAGATAATAATAAAATAATAAATTTATCATATCCTTCTCAAGCCTATCCAAGTGTTAATTTTTCTTATGATTTTTGGTTTAATACTTCAAGATCGATTACCTTAATTCCAGAGAAAACAGGAGGAGGAGGTTTAAATGGTGGTACAAACAATCAGAATTACGCTGTTTTGCCAGGGTTTCAATCCCAAGCTCCTTTCCTTAGAGGAACGGGTGTTTCTGTTGGTACAAATGGGATTGTAATTTTAGAACATTGTCCATTCTTTATTGACTCAAGATTGACTTATGCAGCAAATTTGAATGGATGGCATCATTGTGCAGTAGTTTATCAAAATAATACAATTAATTTATATGTAGATGGAGTTTTTGTAGCATCTAGGAATAATGGAACTAATTTTGGAGGCAATGGAACCATTTATAACGATGCTGGTTTAATACAGATTATAGGATATGGATATAATGGAAGTTATTCTGGCGGTGCGTCAAATGACAGTTATACCGGAAAATTAGATGAATACAGACAATGGTCAGTTGCATTGACATCTTCTCAAATATCCCAAATATTTAGAAGAAAATTGCAATCTATTAATATGGCGGAATGTAACTTGAATTTAACTTTTGACCAAAACACAGTGGTTAACAGTAGTAATATTTCTTCAGGATTAACATTATCAAATACAAGTGTACCAACCTTTACTTCTGATAATACATTTCAAATAGGAGGATTTACTGGGACTACAATAAATAGTATAACTAACACTAATTTTTCAGGTACAAGTTCATCTACTTATTCATGGTCAACAGGAGCAACAACTACATCAATAAATGTAAACCCAACCACAACAACTCAATATTGGGTTGATGCTACAACAAATGGAGTTACTTGTAGAAAGTTTATCACAATAACTGTAAATTCAACATCAATTCCAGACTTTGCACCTATAGCTGATATTTGTTATGGAACAGTAGTGCCTAATTTAGCGACTACCTCTCCAAACGGAATTACGGGTTCTTGGTCACCAGCTACTATTGATAATTTAACTTCTGGAATATATTTATTTACTCCAGATGCTGGCCAATGTGCGATACCACAAACCTTAAATGTGAGTGTAATTCCTCAACAGACTCTTACTTTGACCTCTTCGGCTGCGTCTGATAACCAAACCCTTTGTATCAATACGGCTATCCCCCCAATTACTTATACCTTGGGCGGCGGTGCAACGGGAGCTAACGTAATAGGATTACCTGCGGGAGTAAATACTACAGTTGTAGGTTCTACATTGACGATTTTAGGTTCTCCATCGACACTAACAGGTTCTCCGTTCACGTATACCATCATCACCACCGGAAATACGTGTACAGTTGCTACTGAAACAGGAAGCTTTACGGTTAATCCAGCGCACACAATTGCATTAACGTCTGCTTCCTCAACAGAGAACCAAACCCTTTGTATCAATACGGCTATCACCCCAATTACTTATACCTTGGGCGGCGGTGCAACGGGAGCTAACGTAATAGGATTACCTGCGGGCGTTACCGTAACAGTCGCTGGAACGACTTTGACTATCTCGGGAATCCCTTCAACAAACGGCTTATTTAACTATGTGATAACCTCCACTGGTAACAATTGTACTATTGCCATGGAAATTGGTACGATCGCTATTTTTTCAACTCCCGCACCAACAGGTGTCAACAATCAAAACATGGCGCAAGGATCAACTATAGCCAACTTGGCGGTAACAGGCCAAAACATCCAATGGTATTCAACTCCATTTGGAGGAACACCGCTTGCGTTAAATACTCCATTAGTAAATGGAACTACTTATTATGCTTCTCAAACAATCAACGGATGCGAGAGCCAAAATAGATTTCCTGTTATTGTTCAAATTAATTTAAGTAATGATGCTTTTAGTTCAATAAATGTAGTGTACAGTCCAAACCCAGTAATTGATTTACTTTCAATTAAAGCCTCTGCCGAATTGAAAAGTGCCAAAATTTGTAATGTATTAGGTCAAATCATTTTGCAAAAACGATTTAATGCCAGTGAAATCCAGTTGGATTTGAGCAATGTGCCAACAGGAACTTATTTTGTGACTGTTGAATCGGATGACCGAAAGGAAACATTTAAGGTGATAAAAAAATAATTTGATAAAGGTATAAAACAGAAACCACAGCTTTATAGTCTGTGGTTTTTTTATTGATTCGTTTAAGCTTAGCGCCAAACAGTTTGGATTTTATTTTTCTTTCTTTTCAAGCAAGGCTGCTTTTCTTTTTTTGATAAGTTCATCAATTTCGATTATGGTATCTTGTTTTAACGCATTATCGACTACAAATAAAAGTGCTTTGCTTTTTCGTTTGCCGTTCGGGAAAAAATAGATTTTTTGTCCCACATCCAAGCTGATTCCGCTATTGGATAAGGGTCTTAAGTTTGGATTCATCACCCCAGGAATCACCAAAGGGATAGAGGAAAAAGATCCGTTGTGAAAAGTCATGTGTATGTTTTGCGCTTGTATTTTTGCAAAAAAAGACCCACGAAAAGCGAAAAAAACAGTTTTTTCATATTCAATTAAACAGTTTGGTTTGGCCTCAAATGCATGCGAATAGTTGACAGCTGCCGCCAGATTAACATAAGATTATAACACAGAAATCCCACACATTGCCGTGAGGGCTTTCGGTTGCGTTACTATTTATAGTTAATTAACTCAACGACCACTTCATTTCGTCTATTGAGCACTTCAAATGGCGGGTTGTATCCCAGAAAAATAAATTTAGGGATATAATTTAATTGCTCTTTGTCTAATTCAGCCCGTAAAATAGACTTGTATTTTTCAATTTTTTCATCATCTGCCCAACCATCAAATCGAATGGCGGCCATGATTTTTTCTTCCTGTTTTTCAAAAAGGATTTTACCGTTTTTAGGAGTGGGTAAATTTTTCAACGTATAATTTTTGGGAACCATAAACATCATTTTTGAAGTATCTCCCAATTCCATCACAACAGGTGAAGTCATGGCGATTTTGCTGAATTCTTCTACAGCGCTGTGAGCGGCGCATTGTAGATTGAACGTTTCCCCATTTTATATACGTACTTCCAACTTTTTGGTCTGCTTTTTTTTATAAAAATGTATCGTATCACACTTCTTTTTTAATCAACATGCCCTAGTATTTTGGTGTGCTGAGTTATGGAACTTCAATTATTTTCTTGTTAACCAAATGTAAATTTATCTTCAAATAGGCTGCAAAACAATTGAAATTTAAAAATTTAGCCATTATTTGATAGCATTAAATGTGCTTTAAAACTAAAAAGTATAGCAAAATTTGTGAGACAAACAAGGTTCGAAAATAAGCGCAAATAAAACAACCTTTGAGATCGTTTTTTGTTTGAATTGCATCTCGAAACCGAGCAAAATAAGGCATGAAACAATTCTTTTTAGCGCTCAATACATGCGAAAAAACCTTACTCTTTATTGTTCTTGTAATCTACTGTCATAATTTATTTATCGACATCATGATTGTTGATGCGGCGCAGTATGCCTCGATTGCGCTCGAGATGTACGCTACAAATTCCTATTTAGCTATTTTTGATTTAGGCGTTGATTATTTAGACAAGCCCCCTTTGTTGTTTTGGATTAGCAGTTTGTTTTTCAAAGCATTTGGTGTACACACACTAACCTATAAATTGGGTAGTTTTTTCATGTTGTTGTTAGCGGTCTATAGTACGTATAAATTTACATTGCTTTATTATACCCAATCAATAGCTAAAAACGCCGCACTTTTACTGGCTACTTGTCAAGCTTTTTTCCTCATGACTAACGATGTGCGCACCGACGGCTTGCTGCTCTCGAGTGTCATTACAGCAATTTGGTTACTTTCAAATTACCTCATAACAAAAAAAATAAAATACCTAGTGCTAGGCGCGGTTTTTACTGCTTTGGCCATGTTAGCCAAAGGACCAATCGGAATTATTGCCGTACTTATGCCCATTGGAGTACAGTTGCTGTATAAAAAAAAGGCAATAGAAATCATTAGCTACAACTGGCTCATTTATTTAGTAATTGTAGCCGTTATTTTACTCCCCATGTCCTATGGATTGTATACGCAATTTGATTTGCATCCGGAAAAAATTATTGGCGGAAAACTCAATCAAAGCGGGCTGTATTTTTATTATTGGCAACAAAGTTTTGGAAGAATTACCGGCGAAAGTTTTTGGGACAACGGCTTGCCTTGGCATTTTTTTATCGGTTCAATTGTTTGGGATTATTTTCCCTGGATATTCCTACTTTATTTCGGATTATTTATGCAGGCAAAAAAACTTTTGCAAAAACAGGAAGTGCCCGAATTGATCAGTTTGAGCGGATTTCTTTTGCTGTTTATCATGTTGTCGATGTCAAAGTACAAATTGCCCCATTATATTTTTGTAACGTTTCCATTTGCAGCCATCCTGAGCGCCAATTATATAGAAACGGTGTCCTATAATCAGGCAAAAAATTGGATTAGATTTTACCGCTTTTTAGGCATTCTGGTATTGGGAATTTTAATGGCATACCGTTTGTTCTTCTTCAAGGAGATCAATGGAATAGTTGCGTTTTTGGGGATTTTACAAGTCTATATTTTGTTTCGAAGTGCCACCTCAAACACCCCGTTTTTGCCCAAGATACTCAGTCTGGTAATCGTACTAAATTTGTTTTTAAGTTTTGTTTTCTATCCAAAACTACTCACGTACCAAGCTGATTCCATGGCAGGAAAATGGATCAGTAATTCCCATCCTTCGGCAAAAATATATGTACTCGACGAGCCCGCTCGTGCGTTTAATTTTTACACCAAAAACCCGTTTCTACGAGTTGTTAAAAACCCAAATTTAGACACCATTCAATTTCCTTATTGGTTGTATGTTCAGGAAAAAGACCTTTCTCAACTCGAGCAAAATTATGTGTTAACAACTAAAAAGAGGTTTCCTAACTATCACATCACAAAAATAAAACTCCCTTTTTTAGTGCAAGAAAGCCGACCAAAATATCTAGAATATAAGTACCTCATTCAACTCGTAAATAAAAAACCAAAACGATGAATCGATTATCCATTATAATTCCGGCCTACAACGAAGGCAGAACAATTCACTTTATTTTAGATAAAATCAAACAAGTAACTTTACTAGACAACTTAGAAAAAGAAATTATTTTGGTTAATGATTGTTCTACCGACTCGACCGAAGAAGCCATTTTGTCCTATATAGCAGAAAATCCATTACTCACAATTCAATACGTGAAACACCAAGTCAATAAAGGAAAAGGGGCTGCATTGCACACTGGAATAGCTCACGCAACAGGTGAAATTATCGTGATACAAGATGCCGATTTAGAATATGATCCCGCCGAATACAACATCCTGATGAAACCCATCCTTGACGGTTTTGCCGATGTGGTGTATGGGTCTAGATTTATGGGAGGAAAGCCGCATCGTATTCTCTTTTTCTGGCACACGATTGGCAATAAATTACTCACGTTTGCCTCAAACCTATTTTCGAATCTGAATTTATCAGACATGGAAACCTGTTACAAGATGTTTAAATCGGATGTAATAAAGCAACTAAAACTCCATGAAAAACGCTTTGGTTTTGAACCCGAAGTTACTGCAAAAATTGCCCGTATTCCAGCTGTTAGAATCTATGAAGTGGGAATTTCCTATTACGGCCGCACCTATGAAGAGGGCAAAAAAATTGGTTGGAAAGACGGGTTCAGGGCTTTGTTTTGCATCGTGAAATACGGCTTACTGAAGTTCTAAATCGTATCTTTTTCAAGTTTTCAGGCCTTTATATAATGCATTTAGGGATATAATTTAATTGCTCTTTGTCTAATTCAGCCAGCAAAATAGACTTGTATTTTTCAATCTTTTCATCATCTGCCCAACCATCAAAGCGAATGGCGGCCATAATTTTTTCTTCCTGTTTTTCAAAAAGGATTTTATCGTTTTTCGGAGTGGGTAAATTTTTCAACGTATAACTTTTTGGAACCATAAACCTCATTTTTGCAGTATCTCCTAATTCCATCACAACAGGTGAAGTCATGGCAATTTTTTCGTTGGTTTTATTGTCGCCAAATATATAGCCAGCCAATATGCCAAACCCTTCACTCGCGCTTTCTTTATACCCTTTTTTGTTGAGTTTTACACTTGAAAACAAGGCTGCCTCATATTTTCGTATCTCAAATTGGTCAAACTTTTTAATGACCTTGTACCTGTGTTGTTCAGTTTGTTGCGTGCTTCTGGAAATATAAATTTGTCCTATTCCGATCAATGCTAAAATCGAACTAATAATGAGTACTACTTTCATGGGATGTAAATTTTATGATGTTGAGCAAATGTAACCAACTTAGCGGGAATGTTAACTGCGCTAGTGAATAGCTCGTGTTTTTTTGGGTTTGTTGTACTAACTATTGAAGAAAGATACAATTTTGATGCGATGGTAATTTACTTAACTATTAGAAAAACAAAGAGTTAAAACCATAGAAAATGCCAGTGTAAACTATTTTTGTATTTTAGCAAAAAAATGAAAGCCTTATTTATTAAATGATAAGTCATGAAAAACAAGCTAATTTTTTCTCTTCTTTTTATTACATTATTGTCTTGTAACAAAGAAGATAATTCAATAACCCCTGACAAACCAAGTGAACAAAAAACAATCAATTTGAAAGTTGATGGAAATGCAAGAAGTTTTATTGTTTATTTACCCACTGGTTACAACAACGCAGGAAAAATGCCTTTAATTTTCGCAATTCACGGCGGAAGCGGAACACCTGAAGGAATGATTAACATTGCCAATTTCAAACCTATTTCAGATAGAGAAAAAGTAGTGTTAATTTATCCTGCAGGAATACAGAATAATTGGAATGATGGGCGACCAACTACTCCAAATCAATTGGGAATTAATGATGTTAGTTTTTTCAATCAAATGTGTGATTATGCAATTGCAAATTTATCTGTTGATGGCACAAAAATATATGCAACTGGAATCTCAAATGGTGGATTTATGTCTTCGCGATTGGGTTGTGAATTAAGTAATAGAATTGCGGCAATTGCTGTAGATGCTGCGACAATAGAAGCTACAACAATTGCTTCAAGTTGTAATCCCAGCAGACCAGTCCCTGCAATTTATATTCACGGAACATTAGACCCCCTAGTGCCTTTTACGGGAGGAACTGTTTCTCCCGGTGCAGGAGGAACTGCGATATCGCATTTTCAAGCAATTGACAAATGGATAACCATTAATGGTTGTAATACTACACCAACAATAACTGACTTGCCAGACATTGCAAACGATGGCACA
>JAPLEX010000054.1 GCA_026390995.1 Flavobacterium sp. | reverse complement strand
GCTGCTGGACCTAACACAGCGATGTTAAATGACGGAACAACCAACTGGACTGGAGATACCTCTTTAGAAAACACCTTGGCGCAAGCAGGAATTCCAATGAATTCTACCAATGCTACTGCCTTAGAATTCGATTTCACCCCTATTGCCCCAAACTTTAGTTTTGATTTCCTTTTTGCCTCAGAAGAATACGGAAATTTTCAGTGCCAATTTTCAGATGCCTTTGCCTTTTTATTGACAAACACCTTAACAGGAGAAACTGTAAACCTAGCCGTTGTTCCTGGAACTAACCTACCTATTTCTGTAGTTACTATTCGTGACTTTTTGTACAACTCTTCTTGCCCCTCACAAAATGCAGCCTACTTTGGAACCTACAACGGAGGATCTGCAGCCGTCCAATCGGCTACCAATTTTAATGGCCAAACCAAATTATTGAATGCTTCAGCTATTTTGATCCCAAACACACCTTACCACATTAAATTGGTAATCGCAGATCGCGGTGATTTTGGATCAGATTCGGCTATATTTATTGCCTCTGATAGTTTCAGCATTGGACAAGATGTTTTGGGCGCCAACTTGACGGTAGCCAATCAAAATGCCTTGTGTTTTGGAACGACTACAGTTTTGGATTCTCACTTAGACCCTGCATTGTATACATTTTCTTGGAAAAAAGATGGTGTAACTATTGCTGGAACTTCTGGACCTACACTTGTTGTTTCTCAAGCGGGCGAATACAGCCTTACCTACATCAAACCGATGGCTGGTTGTTTGCCTGAAACCGATAATGTAACGGTAGAATACTACCCAGAATTTAGCTTTCCATTGCCAAAAAACTTGTACTTGTGCGAAACTGACGCCACTACATACTCTTTCGATTTATCAAAAAACACGGCGGTGGTAACTGCTCAACTTGATCAAGCTATTGACCCAACTACGGTTGTGGCCTACTATAACTCGCAAGCCGATGCCAATGCACAAACCAATGCATTGCCCTTACAATTTAACACTGTTCCTGGAGCAACCATTTATGTAAGAGTAAACAACATTGAAACCAACTGTTATGCTGTAAATACATTTCAATTGCTCACTGCACCAGCTCCTTTTGTAGATGCTGCGCCAGCAATGGTTAAGTGTGCAAGATCGATTACCCAAAACAATAATATTTTTTCATTCTCTGCACAAAATGCTGCAATTTTGGGCACTCAATCAACAAGTTTGAACATAATTAGTTATCACATTTCTCAAGCCGATGCCGATGCCGGATTAAATGCATTGCCAACAAATGGCTATAACGCGACAAACAATACTGTAATTTACTTTCGTATTCAAAATGTTTCTGATATGGGTTGTTACATCACCGGTAGTTTTACCATCACGGTAAATCCACTACCAGCAATTGATGTGTTGCCTAATGTATTGGTTTGCTCAAGCTATACCTTGCCTGCCTTAACAAACGGTAGCTATTTTTCTAATATCTCTGGATCGTTGACGCCTTTAGCCGTTGGAACTGTGATAACAGAAACTCAAACCGTTTATATCTTTAATCAACCTGACGGACCAACCGGTTGTAAAGCTGGAACTAGTTTTAAAGTAACCGTAATTGACCCCAACACCATTACTCCTGCCAGCGGTACTTTTTGTGGAAATTACACACTACCAACATTAAGCTACGGAAACTACTACACAGAAACATTGGGTGGAGGAACACGTCTAAACGCTGGAGCAGTACTCACTACTTCGCAAACCATTCACTTGTTTTACCAATCGTTGGTGGCTCCATTTTGTCAAATTAGCACCAACTTTACAGTAACTATTGTTCCAAAACCAGAAGTGCCTTCCTTACCAAATGTATTTGATTGTATTTCTTATACGTTACCTGCCTTGACTGGAGGAAATTACTACACCGAAGTAAACGGAGGGGGTACCCAATTGGCTGCTGGAACAGTAATCACTCAAACCCAAACGATTTATATCTACGCCACTACTGGTGAACCAAACAACTGTGTTTCTCAAACCATGTTCAAAGTGTTTATCGGTTTTACAGCACCAGCCAACGTGTTACAATGTAATCCGTACACCTTGCCTACTTTGCCAATTGGTTCGTATTATACTGGACCAAACGGTACAGGAACTGAGTTGCCAGCTGGAACAGTAATCTCGACTCCACGTCGTGTATATATTCACATCCCAACTGCTGGAAACGCAGCCTGTATTCAAAACTTAAACTTTAGCGTAATTGTTTCTCAACCCGTGATTGATCAATTGGATGATATATCGGTATGCGAAAGCTATACCTTGCCTACCCTAACCAGTGGTGCTTATTTCGCTGGAGTAGCCGGAACAGGAACTCGTTATTATGCTGGAGATGTAATTACAAGCAATAAAACGCTTTACATCTTTAAACGTTCGTCATCTACTTGTTACAACCAAGACAGTTTTACTGTGACCATTGCGCCAAAACCCTTGATTGACTCTCGTTCTGACATCGATATTTGTAATAACTATACCTTGACACCATTAACCAACGGAAATTACTATACGGGTCCAAACGGAACCGGAACACAATTGGCTGCTGGAACAGTGATTACACAAACGCAAACCATTTACATCTTTGCTACTACTGCAACGGCACCTTTTTGTACTGTTGAGAACAGCTTTACGATTACGATTTTCTCAATAACTGCTGATGCGCCTGCTGATGTAACCAACTGTGATTCGTATACATTGCCTGCCTTAACCAACGGAAATTATTACACCGGACCAAACGGACCGCACAACCCAAGCAATGTTCAATTGCATGCGGGTGAGGTGTTGACTGCCACTGCGACTTTGTATGTATACATCGAATCGGGTGCACGCATCAACTGTACAGACGAACACGCTTTTACCGTAACCGTAAACCCAACTCCAGTAGTTGCGCCAAAAGCCGACGAAAAAGTATGTAACGCCTATATTTTACCAGCCTTGGCTGTTGGAAATTATTTCTCAGGACCAAACGGAACGGGTACAGCTTACCAAGCGGGTGATGTAATCACCGCATCTCAAACGGTTTACATCTATGCGCAAACCAATTCGGTGCCTAATTGCTCAGACGAAAAAGAATTTCACGTGTATGTATTCAATGTAGATGAATTGCCTAATGTAACCACCTGTGAAACTTTTGTATTGCCTGTATTGACTGTTGGAAACTACTACACGGGACCAAACGGATCAGGCATCAGAATGTACCCAGGACATACCTTATCACACACACAAACCGTGTATATCTATGCACAATCGCCTTACTTGACTTCGGCTTGTTACGATCAAAGTTCATTTGTAGTCACTATTATTGATACTCCAGTTGCTTACCCAGTGAGTGCGGCACAAACCACTGTGTGTGATGCCGATGCAATCAACGACGGAAACACCCAATTTGACTTGACTACTTTGAATGCCAGCATTCTTGGATCACAAATTGGCGAAGAATTTATGGTTACGTATTATGCTTCAGCCAACGATGCTGCTGCTGGAATCAACGCAATTACCACTACTGATTTACATACGGTTTATGTAAAAGTGAGCAACAACTTGACCACGACTTGTTTTGACATCAAAGCGATTAACATTACCGTAAACAAAGCGCCCGAATCATTTGCAACCAATGGGACAGTTTGTTACGACAGCAACACCAATACCTTATTAAACGCCTACACCATCACTTCCGGATTAAATCCTGCTACTCACACCTTTGAATGGTATAACGAAGCCGGTACTTTAGTAGGAACACAAGGAAATTATATAGCGGTAGTACCTGGAGACTATACCTTAGTAGTAAAAAGTACGGTTACAGGCTGTTTTTCACAACCTAAAGTAATCAGCGTAACGCCTTCAATGCCTGCTGTTATTAGCTATGAAGTGAGCGATGCGTTTGATGCCAACCAAGTAATTACGGTAACAGCAGTAGGTGTAGGTGGCGATTACGAATACCAATTAGACAACGGATCTTTCCAAGACAGCAATGTATTTGATAATGTATCTTCTGGTACACACATCATCACGGTGCGCGACAAAAACGGCTGTGGACAAACTTATTCTGAAGCCTTATTGGTAAACTATCCTAAATTCTTCACCCCAAATAACGACGGATTTAACGATACCTGGAACATCATAGACTTGCAAGCCCAATCTACTGCTTTGATTCACATCTTTGATCGCTACGGCAGATTATTGAAAGACATCACCCCAAGCGGAGCTGGATGGGACGGAAGATTTGGCGGAGAAGTATTGCCAGCTGATGATTATTGGTTCACCATCACCTATACTGAAGATGGTATTAACAAAGTATTTAAAGCGCACTTTAGCTTAAAACGATAAATAGTAGTTACTTTTTTTGACAATTGAGTAGTTTTTTTTGACAAGCAATTTTAATTAATTGGCATAGAACCGGGTGGAGACCCGGTTTTTATGCTTTGTATATTTACCAACGAATTACTACACTACCCCAGGTAAAACCGCTACCAAAGGCGGCCAACACCACCAAATCATCCGATTTGATTTTGCCTTGTTCCCAAGCCTCAGTGAGCGCAATTGGAATTGATGCCGCTGTGGTATTGCCGTATTTATGAATATTATTAAAGACCTGATCGTCTGTCAATTTAAATTTTTGTTGGATGAACTGCGAGATGCGCAAATTGGCTTGGTGCGGAATGAGCATGTCAATGTCTGAAACTTCTAGATTATTGGCCTGAAGCCCTTCTTGGATTACTTCGGCAAAACGAACCACTGCGTTTTTAAACACATACTGGCCATTCATGTAGGGCAAATAACTTTCGTCGTTTGGATCGTTGTCGGCTACAATATCAGAAACCCAGCGGCCTCCCATACCCGGTGCTTTGAGACACAATTCTTCGGCGTGAATGCCTTCAGCATGCAAATGGGTAGATAAAATACCGGCTGTAGTACCTTCTTCGGCTCTACTGATCACGGCCGCTCCTGCCCCATCGCCAAAAATTACTGAGACGTTTCGGCCCCTGTCGGTCATGTCCAATCCGCCCGAATGCACTTCTGATCCAATTACTAAGATGTGTTTGTACATCCCGGTTTTGATGTATTGATCTGCGATTGATACGGCATAGACAAAGCCCGAACATTGGTTGCGAATATCGAGGGCACCCACTGTGCGCAATCCCAATTCGCGTTGCACCAACACGCCGGGACCTGGAAAATAATAATCCGGACTTAACGTAGCAAAAATCACAAAATCGATGTCTTCGGGTAAAAGTTGTGCGCGTTCTAAAGCTTGTTTAGCCGCTTTCACGCCCATGCTCGTCGTGGTATCTTCGCCTTTTACAATATGGCGCCGCTCTTGAATTCCGGTGCGTTCTTGGATCCAAGCATCTGAGGTGGTGAGCACCTTGGCTAAATCGTCATTGGTAACAACATGGTCGGGAACATAGAATCCCAAGCCCGAAAATTTAGAACGATACATAGGGGTTAGATTTAGAATTGTCTTCCAAAATTAGGCAAAAATTATTTCACAACTTTACAACTTTGTCGGCCGGTATTGGTGTGTAAATTTAAGTAGTAAATTCCCGGAGCATAGGGAAAGTCAAACTCGTATTTTTGGGTTGAAGATTGCAAAATATCATCTTTAACCAGTAGTTTAATGCGGCGCCCATTGGCATCATACAACTCCAATCGCAGGTGATCGGAAGCCGGAAACTCTATTTGCAAAGCCAATTTATCTTGGATTGGATTGGGATTTACTGTTACCCGCAAATTTTGACGCGGTGATTCTTGAAAATTTGCATTCCCCAACCCTTGGTCGCTGTATTTGTAAATGGTTTTACCCGATGCATAGGCCAACTGATCACTCAAAATCACAATGCGGTTCAAATTGCTGCCCACGGGATTTTCGATCCAAGTATCTCCTCCGTCAAAAGTTTCGAGTATAGGCGAACTGTGTCCACCCATCCAACCGTGGTTTTCGGTTAAAAATCCTACCGCTTGGATATCGGTATCGGGCACCGGTTTGCTGCTCCACGTAAGTCCATTATCGGTCGATTTAATTAATTGTCCGGTGTTTGGAAATATCGATTCAACAGAGCCAAAAATCACCGCCGGATTGCTGGCCAAACGCTGCAATTTCCAGACGTATTCGCCTTCAATTGGGGTGGTGTACAAGGTGGTCCAGGTTTGTCCGCCATCGGTAGTTTGTAAAACGACTCCCCCACTAGCATTCGTACCCGAAGCCAAGCCGTTGTTTTCGTCTGTAAATAATACTTCAACCAAAGCCGTGGCATAGGCCGACATATCGATATACTGCCAAGTTTCGCCACTGTCAGTGGATTTGATGATATAGGCTGGAGAAAAATAGGCGCCACAGCCATATATTGTTGAGGTTCCCACGGCATCCAAGCCACAAATAGCCGGTGGATTGGGCGTGATTGTTACCGGATTCCAAGTGGTTCCGCCGTCGGTGGTTTTTAGAAAAATACCACTCAAGGTGCCCACAAAGCCAATATTTTCGTTCAGGAATTCGACATTTCTAAAATACGAATTGATGGGAAATTCGGGGGTAAATTCGGCCAATTGAGTAACCCACGTTTGTCCACCATCGGTAGTTTTATAGATTGCTGCGTAATAGCCATTGGCTGCCCACCCCAGATTTTCGTTTAGAAAAAACACATCATCAAAGCGTTGGTTGTTGATGTTGTCGCCAAGTGATGTGAGCGGCGCCCATTGCAATTGAGCAAACGCGGTAAAACTTTGAAATACAATAAGGAAACTGACAATCTTTTTCATATTGAGAGAATATATGTTTTACATTTTTGGATGTTAAATGTACAAATTATGCTCCAATGCACAAAGCCAAATTGAGTTGAAGTCCACTTGTCAAGGATTCGGAATGCTTGAAAAAAACAACCCAATCGCCACATCGACTTTCAATCAAAAAATGCGTGCCCTGAAAATAATGTGCCACTACTTCTACTGCAATTGGTCCATCTTGTTTAACACGCAGTTGGTGTGGATAAATTAATCGCAACTCCGAATTGGCCGATGCCTCAAACCAATTGCTTGGCAGCGCGTTCACCTCACCAAATAAGGAAGCCGTGTAAAAATCAAGAGGGTTCTTGAATAATTGAGAAGGTGTGTCATGCGCAACTTTTTGGCCGTTTTTGAGCACCAAAACTTCATCGGCAAAACCCAATATGTCTTGCACGTCATGGGTGGCAAATACACAACTGATGCCTTGTGTTTTGAGGTAGGCAAACAACTTGCGGCGCAAACTATTTTTGCGAAAATTATCAATGTGACTAAACGGCTCGTCGAGCAGCAACAACTCGGGTTCTAAAGCCAATACCTTGGCAATGGCCACGCGCTGCATCTGTCCGCCACTCAAATTTTTTACTTTTTCGTGCGCAAATTCAGTCATTTCGACGGTTTCTAGTAAAGTAGAAATGCGCGCATTTTTTTGGGCTTTATTGGTATTAGACAAAAAAGATCCCACATTTTCGGCCACGGTAGTATAGGGCATCAAATCAAAATCTTGGGCCAAAAATTTCATGTACGACATTCCTGGAATCAAGTGATATTTGGGGCCCAAAACTTCTTGATTCTTCCAAAATATTTGTCCGTCAGCCAAATCATGTAATCCATAAATAAGGCGCAGTAAGGTGCTTTTGCCACAGCCGCTTTCGCCAATTACCGCCAAATGCTTCCCCGATTCGAGTGTAAAGTCGATACCCGACAAACTGAATCGATTCGAATAGGCAAAAGATAGCGCGCGCAGTTGTAACATACTGTTTAGAAATTTGTGTTGCAAATATACACGGGAGTAATTAGTTTCTTGCTCAACAATACGACAATTTGTCACCTTTCAAAAATTGGTACTTTATTTGTCAAGTAAATGTCAAACCCTAAAATTTATACCACTATGAGTACCGGAAAAATTAATGTATCAGTAGAGAACATCTTTCCCTTAATCAAGAAATTTTTATATAGCGACCACGAAATTTTCTTGCGGGAATTGGTTTCCAACGGAACAGACGCTACCCTTAAACTGAAACACCTTTGCAGTATTGGCGAAACCAACGTAGAATATGGCCAACCGCAAATTGAAATCAAAATTGACAAAGACGGCAAAAAACTGCACATTATTGACCAAGGATTGGGAATGACCGCCGACGAAGTGGAGAAATACATCAACCAAGTGGCCTTTTCGGGTGCCGAAGAATTTTTGGACAAATACAAAGATTCGGCCAAAGACTCCGGAATCATTGGGCATTTTGGATTGGGCTTTTACTCGGCGTTTATGGTGGCCGAAAAGGTAGAAATCATTACCAAATCTTACAAAGACGAACCGGCTGCCCACTGGACCTGTGATGGCAGTCCCGAATTTACGCTCGAAGCACATGACAAAAGCAGTCGTGGATCCGAAATCATTTTGCACATCGCCGAAGATTCAGTAGAATTTTTAGAAGAAAGTCGCATCAAAACCTTGTTGAACAAATACAACAAGTTTATGCCAATCCCGATCAAATTTGGCATGAAAACGGAAACGCTTCCTAAACCCGAAGATGCGCCCGAAGACTACAAAGCAGAAACAATTGAAGTAGATAATATCATCAACAACCCCAATCCGGCTTGGACTAAACAACCTACAGAACTTTCTGACGAAGACTACAAAGACTTCTACCACGAATTGTATCCGATGCAATTTGAAGAGCCATTGTTTCACATTCACTTGAATGTGGATTATCCGTTTAATTTGACCGGAATTTTGTACTTCCCCAAATTGGGATCGGACATGCAAATGCAAAAAGACAAAATTCAATTGTACCAAAATCAGGTGTATGTAACCGACAATGTAGAAGGGATTGTACCTGAATTTTTAACGATGCTCAAAGGCGTAATTGATTCTCCAGACATTCCCTTAAACGTATCGCGCTCGTATTTGCAAGCCGATGGAGCCGTGAAAAAAATCTCGAACTACATTACCCGTAAAGTAGCCGACAAATTGAAATCGTTGTTTACCGAAAACCGGGAGGATTTTGAGAAAAAATGGAACGACATCAAAATTGTGTTGGAATACGGCATGTTGTCAGAACCGAAGTTTTACGAAAAAGCAGGCAGTTTTGTGTTGTATCCTACAGTGGATGATCGTTATTTTACCTTAGACGAATTGAAAGAAACCATCAAAGACAGCCAAACCGACAAAGACGGCAAATTGGTGGTCTTGTATGCCGCCAACAAAGACGCGCAACACAGCTACATCGACGAAGCCAAAACCAAAGGATATGAAGTATTGTTGCTTGACAGCCCGATAGTATCGCACTTGATTCAAAAATTGGAAGCCGACAACGAAAACCTGGCGTTTACGCGTGTAGATAGCGACCACATTGACAACTTGATCAAAAAAGACGATACAGTAATTTCAAAATTATCGGATACCGAAAAAGAAACCTTGAAAACCGTCTTGGAAGGCTTTGTGCCCAAACAAACCTACACGGTGCAAATGGAAGCGCGGGACAGCCATGCAGCTCCGTTTATCATTACCCAACCCGAATTCTTGCGACGCATGAAAGAGATGAGTCAATCCGGTGGCGGTGGCGGAATGTTTGGCATGGGCAATATGCCCGAAATGTATAACTTGGTGGTGAATACCAACTCGGAGTTGGCCAGTCACATTTTGGCTACCCAAGACGCTGCGGTACAAGAAAGCATGGTGAAACAAGCTTTAGATTTGGCCAAATTATCGCAAAACTTACTCAAAGGAGAAGAATTAACTGCCTTTGTGAAACGCAGTTTTGAGTTGATTAAATAAACCCATTAATTTTCATATGTAAAGACCTGGGAAGTACTCAGGTCTTTTTTTTTAAATATATTTGAAATCTATTTATAAGCATCATGACACTCCACATCGAAACTCCTGCGCTTTTGTTCTCGGCTACCTCCTTAATTTTATTGGCCTACACCAATCGCTTTCTTACCATTGCTTCGATTGTGCGCAGTTTGAAACAAACCTATGAGCAAAAAGAAAGTTCCAATACGTTGTTGGAAATAAAAAACCTCAACCTGCGACTCACTCTGATTCGTTATATGCAATTATTTGGTGTACTATCTTTATTTCTTTCGGTATTTGCCATGTTGTTTTTGTTTCTTGATCAGGAGCGTATAGGTATTTATTTGTTTGGACTGAGTTTATTGACTTTACTGCTTTCTTTAGGCATTTCGTTTTGGGAAATTAGCATTTCGGTCAATGCACTTCGGTTGCACTTGAGTGATTTAATCGACAGTAAAAAAGAAAATTAATGGATCAACTCATCGCCTATTTTAGCCACATTCCTTCGTCACATCGTTCAGCCATTTTAATTGGCGGAATTGCTTTTTTCTGGTTACTCGAAACGGCTGTTCCTCTCGTTGGCATGCAGTACTCCAAGTGGAAACACGCCGGCGTCAATCTGTTTTATACTGGCACTACCGTATTGATCAATTTTTTATTGGCCTTTATGTTGGGAGGGACAGCCCTTTGGTGTGAATCCAATCAGATTGGACTACTGTATTTTTTTCCAGCACTTCCCACCTGGGCTTTTGCCTTGCTAGGGCTTTTGCTGTTGGATTTTATTGGCGCCTACTTGGCCCATTGGACGGAACATCAAATTCCATTATTTTGGCGCTTGCACCTCATTCATCACAGCGATAAATGGGTAGATACCACCACGGCCAACCGCCATCATCCGGGTGAGAGCTTGTTGCGTTTTGTGTTTACTTGGTTGGTGTTATTGTACCAAACCTGTTCGGTAGTTTCTACTCAATTTACTCATGCCAATATAAAACTGCCGCAAAAATTTGATTATTTATTGAGTTACATTTTGGTGTCGCCCAACATGCATAAAGTGCATCACCATTATATGCTTCCTTATACCGACAGTAATTTTGGCAACATTTTTTCCATTTGGGACAGATGGTTTGGCACCTTTTCGTACCTACCCGCCAATCAAATTGTGTATGGCATTGACACCTACTTTGACGACCAACAAACCAGCTCGATAGTGGAGTTGTGGAAAATTCCCTTTTCACACCATTTTCGATTTAAAAAACCAACAACCTAGCATACAAAGCCGATAACGATTAGTGAAAAATAAAATCAAGTTTTGATTGTTTTTGATTTTTTAGTAATATTGAATTCAAAATTGTCAAATTAAAACAGAAATTGAATTCCTTTTCAGATGAAAAAGAGTAAACGTACAGAATTAACATGGGAACAAAATGAACGTTTGATTACCTTAGCTTTGGAAGAGCGTAATCCGTTTGAAATCATTAAAAAAGAATTGGGCATCGACGAAAAAGAAGTGCTCGAGATCATGAAAAAAAAGCTCACTGCCGATAAATTTGAGGTATGGAAAAAGAAGGCCAATGCTGCAAAACCTAAACCTAAACCCATTAAAATTGATGATTTTGATGAAGATTTAGATGGCAAATACTACATCAAAAACAAATTTGATTAAGCTTAAGACTCCTGTAATTGCAGGAGTTTTTTGTGCCTTCATCACTAGTAAATACCTGGAATTATAATTTTTTTTCAAAATATTTTATTCTTCTACTATACTTTTTCAGTATAAATTACCAAAATGCCAATTGATAATATTATGTTTGTTTATAATCTTTTACCATGAAAAAACTACTCCTTATTTTTATGCTCAGCTTGGCAATACAAAGCCAATCACAAACAAATATTAACATTGGATCAACCACCGTAGAGGTTGAAACGATCTACACGGGATTGGATATTCCGTGGGAAATTATTTACGGCCCCGACGGCTACATTTGGACTACAGAACGAAAAGGCATCATCAGCCGAATAGATCCCGTAGCGCAAACCAAAACGGTAATTTTAAACATCGTGTCTTCTGTATACCAAAACTCTGAATCAGGAATGCTTGGAATGGCACTACATCCAAATTTTGCTGCCAATCCTGAGGTTTTTGTCGCCTACACCTATGGCACCTTCTCCAATTTAAAAGAGAAATTAGTAAAGTATACCTACAACGGAACCAGCTTAGTTAATCCGGTTGTTATTTTAGACAATATAATTGGAAATACTACACACAATGGGTCTCGCCTACTCATTTTGCCCGATAACACCTTGTTGTTTTCTACTGGTGATGCACAAAATCAATTGTTTCCACAAGATATTACTGAGTTGAATGGAAAGCTGCTCCGAATTAATTTAGACGGCACAATTCCAGCCGACAATCCAATTGCCGGCAATCCGGTGTATTCGTTTGGCCATCGCAACGTGCAAGGATTGCTCCTGCATCCCAATGGAAAAATTTACATGTCCGAACACGGGGCATCAACCGACGATGAGTTTCAGATAGCTGAGTCGGGAAGAAATTTCGGCTGGCCCAATGTAGAAGGTTTTTGTAATACGTCAAACGAACAGAGTTTTTGTACAGCCAACAACGTAAAAGAACCGCTTTTGGCCTGGACACCAACCATTGCACCTTCTGATTTAGTCTATTATGAAAACGCCGCCTTTCCGGAGTTCAATAACAAAGTTCTGATGACGGTCTTGAAAGATAAAAAACTAATTGCTATGCAACTCGACGCAACAGGCAACTCGGTTTTGAGTCAGACCCATTACTTAACCAACCTATATGGCCGACTGCGTGACATTTGCGTGGGCGCTCAAAAAGAAATTTACTTGGCAACTAATGGTGCGTCTTGGTCAAATACCAATCCCAATACGCACAGCATTATTGTGCTTCGTCCACCCAATGATTTAGGGATTGATGACCAATTTAAGGCAGCAATTTCTGTTTATCCAAATCCAATTGGAAATGAGTTCACCATCAATTTTACTGATAATGTATTGGGAAATCAATTCTGTTTAACAGACCTGACCGGGAGAACTATTTTCTCTTCTCTGATTACAGAAAAAGTGGTGCGTTTTAATTCTACGGAGTTAAAAAACGGAATTTATGTACTTCAGGTGACGATGAAAAACGGCACTGAATTAACCAAAAAATTAATCAAATAACGCAATTCGTATTCCTCGTCGTTAAAGCTAAAAATTCAATTTAACCCCATGAAAAAATACCTACTTCTGCTTACCCTGACACTTGGATTTTGGGCAAACCAAGCAGGTGCACAAACTAAAAAATCAGTTGCGATTGCCGCACAAATTGACTTGGTGAACATTGTTGATGACAAAGTGACTGTAACGTTACTAACACCCAAATTTACCAAAGACGATGTGGTGTTTAATATCCCCAAAATTATTCCCGGCACCTACTCGGTTGACGATTACGGAAAATTCATTGAAAACGTAAGCGCCTTTGATGCAGCAGGAAAAACATTGGCCGTTGAGAAAAAAGACGACAATTCCTGGGGCATTAAAAACGGCAGCAAACTAGCCAAAATTACCTACCAAGTAAATGACACCTACGACATCGAAAACACCCACAAAATATTTTCACCGGCCGGAACTAACATCGAAGCCGGCAAGAATATCCTAGTAAATACTCACGGATTTGTGGGCTATTTTACAGGCTACAACGAAACACCCTATCAAATAAAAGTACTTCATCCAGAAAGTGTATGGGGCGCTACTTCAATGAACGACTTGGACGCGAGTACCACTGCCGATGTCTTTGAAACTACCCGGTATGCCGAACTGGTTGAAAACCCAATTATGTATAGTAAAAAAGACGTCAGTACGTTTACTATTCAAGGGATGGATATTTTGATAGCCGTGTATTCTCCAAATGGCATTCACACTGCCGAAAGCCTCACTGCCGATATGCAACGCATGATGAATGCGCAAAAAACCTTTTTAGGAAGTTTTAATGCCAACAAAAAATACAGTGTATTGATCTATTTGTCAGACATGCAAAATGAGAACGATGCACATGGATTTGGTGCCTTAGAACACCCAACTTGTACCACGGTGGTGATGCCTGAAGCCATGGGCAAAGACGAATTGGCCGAGCAGCTTAAAGATGTGGTTTCGCATGAGTTTTTTCACATCGTAACGCCGCTTACTATTCACTCCAACGAGATTCATTATTTTGATTTCAATAGCCCAAAAATGTCCCAACACTTGTGGATGTATGAGGGAGTTACCGAATATTTTGCCAATTTGTTTCAAGTGAATCAAGGCCTAATAGAAGAAACTGAATTCTATAGCCGCATGGCCGGAAAAATAAGCAATGCATCCAACATGAACGACAGCATGTCTTTTACCACGATGAGTGCCAATGTCTTGGATGAACCCTACAAAGAACAATATTTAAATGTATACGAAAAGGGCGCCTTAATTGGCATG
>JAPLEX010000024.1:7967-9263 GCA_026390995.1 Flavobacterium sp. | reverse complement strand
CATTGCGAGGAGGAACGATGAAGCAATCTTGTTCAGTCCAAAGTCATAAAGTCAAAAGTCGTAAAGTCTACTCATTTACTAAGAACAGCCTTTTGCTGATAGCTGTCAGCTGATAGCTTTTAGCTTGAAGTGGGAAGTTGGGAGCGGGGAGTTTTTCGCCACGAATGCACGAATTGTAAAAATTCCAATTTTTGAAATTCCAATTATAGTTTATTAATTAAGCTCACCGAATTCGATCATCAAAGATGATCATTCGAATAAAATCAATATGCGCAAAACCATTCGTGAATTCGTGGCAAAATAGTGTTTAGACTAAAAGATGAGAGATGTCTGACTGTTCTTAGTAAGCAACTGATAACAGATAACAGATAACCGATAACAACTTTTTCCCTACTTTTACACCCAACAAACCTAACCCATGAAACCCTCCGAGCGCAAACAAGAAATTCTTACTGCCGCGGCCCAATTGTTTAAGGCCAAGGGCTACAGCGCCGTGACCATGCGCGATTTGGCACAGGCGCTCGATATCAAGGCGGCCAGTTTGTACAACCATATTCGTTCCAAACAAGAAATTTTGGAGCTCATGATCATTGGCATCGCCGAAGAATTTACCCATACCATTGACCAAATTGCACAGTCCGAAACGAGCAGCGTACAAAAACTCGAGCAGCTCATTCAGTTGCACGTAGACATCACCGTGCGCAACCCCGATGCCTTGGCGGCTTTGAACAACGATTGGATGCATTTGCCCGAAAAACAACTGCAGTATTTTCTCCACATGCGCGAAGAATACGAGGCCCAATTTCGGCAAATAGTCAAAACCGGCATCGAGCAAGGCGAACTCAAAAACCAAAGCGCCGAGGTAATTTTATTTTCGCTCTTATCCACGCTCCGCACGCTCTATTTGTGGTACGGCAAAAAAAGCGGCTTTTCTGAATCTGGCCTCAAAACCCAATTGCCTAAAATTTTATTGCAGGGGATAGTTTAATTTGTTTTGCAATACAAATTGTTTCAAGTTTATTCCGCTTCGCTTCATCTGTTCGTCCCGAAGTTTCGGGACTCGAGTCAAGTTTAAGTAATCCGATTCGCTAGCGTTCATTTATACACCTCGTATCTTAGTATATTTTACAGCATTAAACCTTTAAACCCTAAACCCTAAACCCTAAACTCTAACCTCTAACCCCTAACCAAAAAGACGAATAGACTAAGAGATAATAAACTGTTCTAAGAACGTAACCTACCACCTACCACCCAAAACCTACCACCCGAAACAAACAACCGACAACCTCCAACCCC
>JAPLEX010000024.1:0-7958 GCA_026390995.1 Flavobacterium sp. | reverse complement strand
AACAACCGACAACCTCCAACCCCTACTAAATTTCAACCACTTGTCTTCTATTTCAAAATAATACTTAAATTTGCATAGTAAACTAACATTTGTTAGTTTGAGAATTAATACATGAGTATGGCCAAATTTTATTCCATTCCCGTTGCCGAGATCCACCGCGAGACCAAAGATTGCGTGTCAATTTCCTTGGCAATTCCACCCGATTTACACGACCAATTTCAATACAAAGCCGGGCAATACCTCACGTTTCGCACGCATATTAATGGTGCCGAAGTGCGCCGATCGTATTCGCTCTCGAGCGCTCCCGCCGAAAATAAATGGCAGGTGGCCATCAAAAAAATTCCCCACGGATTGTTTTCAACCTACGCCAACGATACCCTAAAACCAGGCATGTTGCTCGACGTGATGCCCCCGCAAGGTTCGTTTTATGCGGAACCCAGTGCGCAAGCCAAAAACTATATCGCCTTTGCGGCCGGTAGCGGAATTACACCCATCTTGTCGCTCATCAAAATGCATTTGGCCGCCGAGCCCAAAAGCACCTTTACCTTGTTTTACCAAAACCGCTCGGTCAAATCGATCGTGTTCAAGGAAGAATTGGAACAACTCAAAAACGTCTATTTTAATCGCTTTGAATTGTTTCATTTTTTATCCCAAGAACAGCGTGCTGTCGAGTTGTTCAACGGTCGTTTTAGCAAAGACAAATTGGCCGTGATTACCCAAAAACTCATCGATATAAATACGGTTGCCGCTTGCTATCTATGCGGTCCCGAAGCCATGATTCACTTGGTGCGCGAAGAATTAGAAGCAGCCGGTTTGCCCAAACAACACATCCATTACGAGTTGTTTACCAGTGGCTTAACCGCCGCCGACAAAGAACGCATCAGCAAAATTGTCGAGAAAAAAGTAGAAGGCACTGAGGTCACCATCATCGACGGAGGCAAGGAATTCCATTTTGTGATGGGCGAAGATTTTGACAATTTGCTCGATGGCGCGATTGCCGCCGGTGCCGATTTGCCGTATGCCTGCAAAGGAGGGGTGTGCAGCACCTGCCGTTGCCAAGTTATCGAAGGATCAGTCGAGATGAAACTCAACTATTCTATCGAGGCCGAAGATTTGGCCAAAAATTATGTACTCAGTTGTCAAGCCGTGCCCACTTCGCAAAAAGTGGTGGTCGATTTTGGCATATAAATAAGTTCCTTTTTTGGAGCTGTTTCCCGCTGTTCGCGCTACACGGTAGCTTGCTTCCATCGGGGCTAAAACTAGAAATAAAGTAGAAAACATCAATACCTAAAGTTCAAAATAGTATGTCAGAACAAGAAGTAAAAAACCTGGAAAAAATGTTTGAGGCACGCATTGCCCGAGACGAAAAAATTGAGCCCAAAGACTGGATGCCCGAAAAATACCGTCAAACGCACATCCGTCAAATTTCGCAACACGCCCATTCCGAAATTGTAGGCATGTTGCCCGAAGGAAACTGGATTACCCGTGCGCCTTCCTTGCGCCGAAAAGTGGCCTTGTTGGCCAAAGTGCAAGACGAGGGCGGACATGGTTTGTACTTGTACAGTGCCGCCGAAACCTTGGGTATTTCCCGCGAAGAAATGTCAGAGCAATTGCATTCGGGCGAAGCCAAGTATTCGAGCATCTTCAATTATCCAGCTGTAACTTGGGCCGACATGGGTACCGTGGGTTGGTTGGTTGACGGCGCAGCGATCATGAACCAAGTAGCGCTCATGGGCACTTCCTACGGACCGTATGCCAGAGCCATGGTGCGCATTTGCAAAGAAGAAAGTTTTCATCAACGCCAAGGCTTTGAGATTTTACTCACGTTGTGCAACGGAACGCCCGAGCAAAAAGCCATGGCACAAGATTCACTCAATCGCTGGTGGTGGCCATCCTTAATGATGTTTGGTCCCCGCGACGCCGAATCGCCCAATACCGAACAATCGGTAAAATGGAAACTCAAACGCAAAACCAACGACGAATTGCGTCAGTCTTTTGTAGATCAAACCGTACCGCAAGCCAATATTTTGGGATTAACCATCCCAGATCCCGAACTCAAATGGAACGAAGCACGCCAACAATATGATTTTGGCGAACTCGATTGGAACGAGTTTTGGCAAGTGGTTAAAGGACACGGACCCTGCAACAAACAACGCATTGCCGCTCGTGTAAAAGCCACCGAGGAAGGTGCTTGGGTGCGCGATGCCGCCATGGCCTACGCCGAAAAACACAATAACATGTCCATCAAACAAGCAATATAAATTCAGGTTTTAGGTATTTGGCAGTAGGTTTTAGACGTTAAACCTACCACCCACAACCTACCACCCACAACCTATTTAGATATGAAAAATTGGCCACTTTGGGAAGTATTCATCAGAAGTAAAAATGGATTAGAACACCGTCACTGCGGTAGTTTGCACGCCAGCGATGCCACCATGGCACTCGAAAACGCGCGCGACGTATATACCCGTCGCATGGAAGGCGTGAGCATTTGGGTAGTGCCTTCGGCGCACATCACGGCTTCCAATCCGGAGCACAACGGCGAAACCTTTGAGCCCGCTATGGACAAGGCCTATCGTCATCCTACCTTTTATGATTTGCCCGACGAATTGAAACACATGTAAAAAGGGATTAGGTAATAGGGGGTAGGTTTTAGGTTTTGATATTTTAGAAACACCTACCACCTACCACCTACCACCTAAACCCTACAACCTACCACCTCACAAATATGGATAACAATTTAATTCAATACATCCTAGGAATTGCCGACAATTCCTTGATTCTAGGACAACGTTTAGGCGAATTGTGCGGTCACGGGCCTAGCCTTGAAACCGATATTGCGCTCACCAATATTTCCCTCGATTTGTTGGGGCAAACTCGATCGTATTATCAATATGTAGCAGACATGCAAGGAGAAGGAGCGACCGAAGACACGATTGCCTTTTTGCGTTTGGAACGCGAATACAAAAACGCCTTGTTGGTCGAGCAACCCAACACCGATTTTGGTTATGTGATTGCCCGTCAATTTTTGTTTGATGTCTATCATTTGGCCTTGCTGCAGGAATTGCAACACAGTCAAGACACGCAATTGGCCGCCATTGCGAGATTCTCTTCCGATTGGATCAAGCGATTGGGTGACGGAACCCCCGAAAGTCATGCCCGTATCCAAACTGCCATTAACGATTTGTGGATATACACAGACGAATTGTTTCAGCCCACCGAGGCCGAAACGGCGATGCTGGCCCAAGGTATTGGTGTAGATTGGAGCAAATTAAAAGCAACCTATTACCAGCAAGTTGGAGAAGTATTAGCTGCAGCTACTTTGGAGACGCCCAATGTGGTGTATTTTCAAAAAGGAGGGAAGCAAGGGATTCACAGCGAACACATGGGATTCATCCTCACCGAATTGCAATACATGCAGCGTGCGTATCCCAATATGCAATGGTAATTTAATCGTATAAAATGATTTCCACTTCACAGCTTATCGATCCCACACTTTCCCCCATACTGGAAACGGTATCCGATCCCGAGATTCCGGTCTTGTCGATTGTGCACATGGGGGTAGTGCGTTCGGCACAATGGGTAAACGAGGAAGTGCAGGTTGAAATCACGCCCACCTACAGCGGCTGTCCCGCCATGGACGTGATAGGCGACGACATCAAAGCGGCCTTCAAAGCCCTAGGAATTCAAGCCACCGTAAAATTAATCTTAGCGCCGGCTTGGACCACCGATTGGATCACCGCCCAAGGCCGATTGGCGTTAGAACAATACGGGATTGCAGCACCATTGTCTCCCGAAGCCGACAAAGACGCCTTGTTAGGTAACAAAAAACTAGTGAAATGTCCGCAATGTGGCACATTAAACACTAAATTAGTCAGTCAATTTGGATCAACGGCTTGCAAGGCGTTTTTCCAGTGTGAAGACTGCTTAGAACCGTTTGATTATTTTAAATGTTTAAAATAAAACACAATGAATAACGCACAAGAATTCCCTTTTGGCCTTACCGTTGGCTACGTGGTTCAAGCGCAAGTAGCTTGGATTACCCTCAACAGACCCGAAGTATTCAACAGTTTTAACCGAGAAATGGCCTTGGCTACGCAAGCCGCTTTGGATGCCGCTGCACAAGATGAATCGGTTCGGGCCATTGTACTCACCGGAACTGGCAAAGCATTTTGCGCCGGACAAGACTTAAAAGAAGTGACTACACCCGAATTGCATCCGGGTTTTAAAAATATCATCGACGAACATTACAATCCCATTATCCAACGCATTCGCCAGATCGAAAAACCGATTATTGCGGCAGTCAATGGCGTAGCGGCAGGAGCCGGTGCCAATATTGCGTTGGCCTGCGATTTTGTGGTGTCGTCCGAGCACGGCAGTTTTATTCAGGCCTTTTCCAAAATTGGCTTGGTACCCGACAGCGGCGGTACGTTTTTCTTGCCTCGACTCATCGGTTTGCACCGCGCCACCGTCTTGATGTTCTTGGGCGATAAACTCACGGCCGAAGATGCTTGTAAAATGGGTATGGTCTACAAATTATATCCGTCTGCCTTTTTCCTTGAAGAAGTACAAACCTTGGCCGAAACCTTGGCGCAAATGCCCACCTTGGCTTTGGGTCTCACCAAACGTTTGTTAAACCAATCGATGGAAAACAACCTAGAACAACAATTGGCCTTAGAATCGGCCATCCAAATACAAGCCAGTTCCTCACACGATTACCACGAAGGCGTAACGGCCTTTGTAGAGAAGAGAAAACCGCAATTTCGAGGGAATTGATTAACGATTGAAGATTTTTGATTTTTGATTTTTGAATTTGAAAAAAGTATAAAGATGAATCCACAGCAATTAGAAGACCGCTTGATTCAATTTTCTGTTAATGTCATTTTACTTTGTAAAGGGATTGATAATTCATATGCTGCCCAACATTTAGCCAATCAGCTCATTCGATCTGCTACATCAGCCGCTCTAAATTATGGAGAAGCTCGAGGAGGAGAATCAACAAATGATTTCCTTCATAAAATAAAAATATCTGTAAAAGAATTAAGAGAAAGCAGTGTAAATATGAAAATTATGAAAGGCGCTGCATTAGTTTCAAAAACCAATTTATTAGACGAAATGATGAAGGAAAATGATGAGTTAATTTCAATATTTGTGGCAAGTATTAAAACCGCTACATCTAAAATTAGAAATAATAAATAAGATGACTTTGATCAATCAACAATCAACAATCCACAATCCACAATCCACAATCAATGTGGCTATCATCGGCTCCGGAACTATGGGCTCCGGCATTGCTCAAGTAGCTGCCACAGCAGGTTGTATGGTAAAGCTTTTTGATTTGAATGCCACAGCATTGGAAAAAAGCCAAATGGCATTGGAAAGCACTTTGCAAAAGTTAGTCGAAAAAGAAAAAATTACAGCTGACGAAAAAGCGCGTATCCAAGCCAACATCTCCTATGTGACCGAATTCACCGCCTTGGCAGATGCTGATTTGGTAATCGAAGCCATCGTCGAAAATAGTGAAGTCAAGCGAAAGGTTTTTGCCGAGCTTGAATCGGTGGTGTCCAAGCATTGTATCTTGGCCTCCAATACCTCGTCCCTTTCTATCGCTTCCATTGCCGCTTCGTGTACAATTCCCGAACGCGTCCTTGGAATTCACTTTTTTAATCCGGCACCACTGATGCAATTGGTGGAGGTAATTCCGGCGGTGCAAACCAGCGAGGCCGTGCTTCAAAAATCGGTAGAAATTATTTCCAGTTGGAACAAAACGGTAGCGGTAGCCAAAGACACACCTGGGTTTATTGTAAACCGAGTAGCGCGTCCATTTTACAGCGAAAGCTTGCGCATTTTCGAAGAGGGAGTGGCCGATTTTGCAACCATCGATTGGGCCTTAAAAACCATCGGGCAATTTAGAATGGGTCCCTTTGAATTGATGGACCTAATTGGGCACGATGTGAATTATGTGGTGACCGAAACCGTGTTTACCGCCTTTTATTTTGATCCCAAATTCAAACCGTCCTTTACCCAAAAGCGCCTATTGGAAGCGGGGTTTTTAGGCAGAAAATCGGGCAGAGGTTTTTACAATTACAGCCAAGAATTGCCCCAGCCCACAGAAGATTTGCAATTGGCCAAACGCATTTTTGATCGCGTGATCGTGATGCTCATCAACGAAGCCGCCGACACTTTATTTTTGAATATTGCATCTGCAAAAGATATCGATAATGCGATGACCAAAGGCGTCAATTACCCCAAAGGCCTTTTGGCTTGGGCCGATGAACTGGGTATTGAATGGTGTGTAAATACATTAGACGATTTGTACCACGAATACCACGAAGACCGCTACCGTTGTAGCCCGATTTTGAGAAGAATGGCAAGAGAAGGTGGTAGGTTTTTAAATTAACGATTGAAGATTAACGATTTTTGATTTTAGAACGAGGAGTCAACAATCAAAAATCGTTAATCAACAATCAAATAAATCAATATGGAAGGAAACAAAATACCTGAAAAGATGCTCTCGCAAGATCCCTACAGCCAATGGCTGGGCATCGCCATTTTGGAATGTGACCTGGGACGCTGCAAAGTGGGGATGACGGTGCGCAAAGAAATGCTCAACAGCATGAACAAAGCCCATGGCGGAATCACCTATTCGCTGGCCGATACGGCTTTTGGATTTGCGGCCAATACCCACGGTAAATTTGCAGTGTCAATTGAAACCTCGATCAATCACATTGAGGCCGTTAATGAAGGCGATTATTTGGTGGCCGAATCGGTGATCGAAAAAGTGAATGCTAAATTGGGATTCAACATTATAGAAGTCAAACGAGGAGATGAGTTAGTAGCCCTTTTTAAAGGCGTTGTGTATCGCACGCAAAAGGACTGGGAAGAGTAAAATTAACGATTAACGATTTTTGATTTATGAAGTTTAACCTAACACCCACAACCTAACACCTACAACCTAAATGGACGCATACATCATAGACGGAATTCGCACCCCAATAGGCAGTTACCAAGGCGCTTTGGCCGCGGTACGTCCCGACGATTTGGGTGCCTTGGTCATTAAAACCTTGGTCGAAAAAAACACACAAATACCGCCATCGGCCTATGACGACGTAATCATGGGTTGCGCCAATCAGGCGGGCGAAGACAACCGCAATGTGGCGCGCATGTCCTTGCTGCTGGCTGGTTTGCCGTATACCGTTCCCGGAGAAACCGTAAACCGCTTGTGCAGTTCGGGCTTGTCGGCTATTATTCACGCCAATCGTGCCATCAAAGCCGGCGACGGCCATGTGTTTATAGCCGGTGGAATTGAGAACATGACCCGCGGACCATTAGTGGTCTCTAAACCGTCAGCCGCATTTGGAACCGATTCAAAAATGTACGATTCTAGTTTTGGCTGGCGATTTGTAAATCCGAAATTGCATGCGTTGTATGGCACCGATGCCATGGGAGAAACCGCCGAAAATTTGGTGGATCACTATACAATCAGTCGCCAAGATCAAGATGCGTTTGCCTTGCACAGTCAACAAAAAGCTTCAGCAGCGCAGGCCTCTGGTCGATTGGGACAAGAAATAGTTTCCGTTGAAATTCCACAACGCAAAGGCGATGCCCTTGTGTTTGCGAAAGACGAATTTATTAAACCCAATACGTCATTAGAAGGATTAGCCAAGTTGCGACCTGCCTTCAAAAAAGACGGCAGCGTGACCGCCGGAAATGCGTCTGGCCTAAACGATGGCGCTTGTGCAACTATCATTGCCTCAGCCCAAGCGGTACAGCAATACAACCTAAAACCTTTGGCGCGCATTGTCAGTTCGGCCGTAGTAGGCGTAGAGCCACGCATTATGGGAATTGGCCCGGTAGAAGCGTCCAAAAAAGCGCTAGAAAAAGCCGGTTTGACGCTTGATCAAATGGATATCATCGAACTCAACGAAGCCTTTGCCGCGCAGAGTATTGCCTGCATT
>JAPLEX010000089.1 GCA_026390995.1 Flavobacterium sp. | reverse complement strand
GTGTTTATTTCAAAATGTTTTTAAGCGGCAAATACCCAATGTGTAACTCGTCTTCGGGTTGATCTTTTGGCGCGATAGTCATTTGCAGTCCATAGCACAATTTGTCTTCGGCTCGAATCAATTCACTTACGTTGTAGGATTCATCAATGTCTAAGCCATATTTGTCGTCAATGTGCGAAACGGCGCCCGGAAAATTGTAGTTTTTATAAAATGCAGATTTTTTAATTTCCTGTTGCGCCACGGCAAGATTTGGTGCCACGACCAATTTTTTGTAATGAAATTCTTCCATCTCCTGCGGGAGATAACCGCCCAAATTAAAGAAAAACAAGCCAAGTTCTTTGTGATTAGCAGCCGATTGATCAATTACAGTAATCGCATAATCGCCCACTTTGCTTACTTCGCGCCACGAATCAATGTGGAATTTGCCTTTTACTTCGGGCCAAAAAGCATTGATCTGCGGAACCAAATCTGCGAGTTGTGTGCCAAGTCCAAAAAAGACATCGTGTTGTTCGGTAAGTCGTCCTGGAGGTCTACACCCAATGATGATCATAAATAGTTTCATGGGATAAAAGTAAAGGGATTTGTGGTACTATTAAAATTTAGCCAAAACTTTTTGGGACCATTTATTTTAAAATACTTTTAGGGTGAATTTATATAAATATCGTTTCATTAAAATTACGTAGTTATGAAAAAATCACTTAGTTATTTAGTATTGGTAGTAAGTATGGTATTTACTTCTTGTATTGGTCCGCAAGGAATGACGGGAGATACCGGATACAGTGCCGAAGCCGAAGTATTTGAATTGCGCAACATCAATTTTGATTACAACGCCGTAGACGGCTACACCATTTACCGCAGCCTCAATCCTACTATTTTTGGTTCGGATAATATTTTAATTTATCGCATGAGTAGCACCATCAATCCGCAAACGCCTGTTTGGCAATCTATTCCCAGAACACTTTTTTTAGGAAGTGGTGCAGAATTAGATTACGATTTTGATTTTTCGAGACAAGATTTTACCATTTATGCAGGAGGTAATTTTAATTTGTCTACCATGCCGGTGTACCTCACCAACCAAACCTTTCGGATTGTAATTATCCCGGGTTATTTTTCAAATAAGGCCGCCCAAAAGAATATCGATTATACCGATTACAATGCGGTGGTAAAGGCCTATCACATTCAAGAGTCGAAAGTGAAGCCATTGACAAATTAATTAAAAAAAAACCGAAGGAAACTTCGGTTTTTTTATTGTTTAAACGTTACTTTTTGCCTTGTGCATGGACGTAAAAATCCCTATCCCCAATGAAAGTACTATTATAAGCAGGGAAAGCCATTCGGCAATGGGCAAGAAGTCTTTGACCAGCATTTTTAGTCCTATAAAACTCAAGATGGCAATGATGCTGTATTCTAAATACGCAAACTTGGTGAGCATATTGGCCAAAAAGAAATAGAGCGACCGCAAGCCCAAAATGGCAAATATATTGGAGCTAAATACCAAAAACGGATCGGCGGTAATGGATAAAATTGCCGGCACGCTGTCTAAGGCAAATACTACGTCCATCACTTCTATGACGACTAAGGCAATAAATAAAGGGGTTGCCAATCGCTTTCCTTGATCAATAATAAAAAACTGATTTTGGTTTGCAGCATGCGATATTGGAATGAATTTTCCAATGAGTTTATATACGGTAGATTTTTTTGGATCAAATGATTCTTCGTCTTTTTTGACTAGCATTTTAAACGCCGTAAAAACCAGGAAAGCACCAAAAAGATAAGTGATCCACTCAAACTGGTGGACCAAAAGGGTGCCAAAGAAAATCAAAATCCCGCGAAATACGATGGCGCCAATGATGCCCCAAAACAAGATGCGGTGCTGGTGTTTTTGCGCAATTTTGAATGCGCTAAAAATTACAGCGATCACAAAAATATTATCGGCACTTAGCGATAGTTCTACCACGTAGCCCGTCATGTATTTTAAGGAAGCTTCAAGCGGACTATATTTCTCAGGATTATTGACGGCATCGGTTTGGTATAATAAATAAATGCTACCTGAAAAACACAGCGATACGCTCACCCAAATGAGTGTCCATTTGGCAGCATTTTTATTAGAAATTATTTCAGCATTTTTATGAAACAACCCTAAATCTAAGGCTAAAAAAAGCAATACTGTTCCAATAAATAGGGTCCAAAGTAGCATGGGGAATAGATTTTATAAACACAAATATACAGTTCCTACTTGGTTTGTAGATTCATCTACTAATTTTCTTTAAAACAAGATTATTTATCAATAAGTATTGATTTTTTTATAATACACCTCCAAAAAAATAGGGGTTGTGCTATTTAATTATTAAATTTATTTATATTTGCATCAAAATTCAGGGGGTATAATTTAAAATTTAATTAGTATGGCAACTTTACGTTTTCAAGCATTAAAAGAAACATCGGGCAGAAAACCGGTAAAATTTGAAGAATCAGATAGAAAGTCAACTATTTTTGGTTCAAACGTGTTTAACGAAAAAGCAATGAAGCAATTCTTGACTTCAGATGCCTATAAAGCCGTACAAGATGCGGTGCAACACGGAACCAAAATTGACCGTAAAATTGCCGATTACATTGCATTGGGAATGAAAGAGTGGGCCTTGGCAAAAGGAGTTACCCATTATACACACTGGTTTCAGCCTTTAACCGGAACCACTGCCGAAAAACACGATGCCTTTTTTGAAACTTCGTATGACGGCAGCGATCCCGTTGAAAAATTTGGAGGAGGTCAACTGGTGCAACAAGAACCAGATGCCTCTTCGTTTCCAAATGGAGGTATTCGTAATACATTCGAAGCACGCGGTTATACGGCTTGGGATCCAACTTCGCCCGCCTTTATTTTTGGAACTACCTTGTGTATTCCTACCGTATTTATTTCTTATACCGGAGAAGCATTAGATTACAAAACCCCTTTATTGCGCGCCTTGAATGCGATAGACGAAGCAGCAACCGATGTGTGTAAATACTTTGATAAAAATGTGAAAAAAGTAACCGCAACCTTGGGTTGGGAGCAAGAATACTTTTTGATCGATACGGCTTTGGCCAACACCCGTCCTGATATTTTGATAATTGGAGCAAGAGTGTATGTACTTGGGCATTCCAGTTAAAACCCGTCACAACGAGGTGGCGCCCAACCAATTTGAGTTGGCACCCATTTTTGAAGAAACCAACTTGGCTGTAGATCACAACTCCTTGTTGATGGACGTGATGCAAAAAGTGGCCGAACGTCACGATTTTAAAGTGTTATTCCACGAAAAACCATTCAAAGGCGTAAACGGATCTGGAAAGCACAACAATTGGTCTTTGGCCACAGATACAGGAGTAAACTTGTTGAGTCCTGGCAAAACGCCAATGAGCAACTTGCAATTCCTTACCTTCTTTATTAATACCATCAAAGCGGTAAATAAGTACGAATCGTTATTGCGCGCCTCGATTGCCTCAGCGAGTAACGACCACCGTTTGGGCGCCAACGAGGCACCGCCGGCAATTATTTCGGTATTTATTGGTCAACAATTAACAAAGGTGTTGGCTGAATTAGAAGGCGTATCAACCGGGAAATTATCTCCGGAGGAGAAAACCGACTTAAAATTGAATGTAGTGGGTAAAATTCCAGATGTATTATTAGACAATACCGACCGTAATAGAACTTCACCGTTTGCCTTTACGGGTAACAAATTTGAGTTTAGAGCAGTAGGATCTTCGGCCAATTGTGCCAATGCGATGACTACCTTAAATACAATTATGGCCAAGCAATTGAAAGACTTCAAACTAGAAGTGGATGCCTTGATTGCCAAAAACGACTTGAAAAAAGACGAAGCTATTTTTAACGTTTTGCGCGAATACATCAAAACCTCTAAAAATATTTTGTTTGAAGGCGATGGCTACAGCGAAGCCTGGCAAGTAGAAGGCAAGAAACGTGGCTTGAGCAATTTCAAAACTACACCTGCCGCATTGCAAGCCAAAGTGTCAAAAGCCGCTT
>JAPLEX010000004.1 GCA_026390995.1 Flavobacterium sp. | reverse complement strand
TGCCTTAATTACCATGTGTATTGGCGTTGGGCAAGGCTATGCGGTGATTATTGAAAGAGTATAGATTAACGATTGAAGATTAACGATTTTTGATTTTTGAATAATTGAAATCAACAGCAATAAAATGCAGAGCATGAATAAAACACAACATTACGTACTCGGAAAATGGACCTCGGCAACAGGAGAGGGGAAACCTTCGTTTGATGCCGTAACCGGAGAATTCATTGCCGAAACTTCAGTAGAAGGCTTGGACATTCCAGCCATTTTGCATTACGGAAGAACTAAAGGTGGCGAGCAATTGCGCAAAATGACTTTCCAAGAACGGGGCAATATGCTCAAGAGTTTGGCGATGTATCTCAACAAACGCAAAGAGGCTTTCTACGAACTCAGTTACCGAACAGGAGCCACTCGTGTGGATTCTTGGATTGACATCGAAGGCGGATTCGGCAATTTATTTGCCAATGCCTCCTTGCGAAAATTATTTCCCAACCAACCCTATCACGTAGAAGGCGATCCGATCGATTTGTCCAAAGGTGGCCGATTCATGGCGCATCACATTTTGGTGCCCAAAAAAGGCGTGGCCATACATATCAATGCGTTCAACTTTCCCATTTGGGGCATGCTCGAAAAATGTGCCGTCAACTGGATGGCCGGGATGCCCGCTGTGGTATTGCCCGCGCCCGTAACGGCCTATTTGACCGAAGCTGTGGTGCGTGAAATTATCGCTTCCAACATTTTGCCCGAAGGCGCCTTGCAGCTCATTAGCGGCACCGCCAAAAACATATTTGACACCGTCGACAGCCAAGACGTGATCACCTTTACGGGCTCAGCCAGCACCGGAAGATTGTTGAAAGCCCATCCTAGAATTATTCAAGAAGCCGTTCCCTTTACCATGGAGGCCGACTCCTTAAACGCCTCTATTTTGGGCGAAGATGCAGTACCAGGCACACCCGAATTTGATTTATTCATCAACCAAGCGCGCAGCGAAATCACCGTAAAAGCTGGACAAAAATGTACAGCCATTCGTAGGATGATTGTGCCTGCTAACGTAATGGATGAGGTACAAGCCGCTTTGGGAAAAGCCTTAGACAAAGTAACGGTAGGCGATCCAAGATTAAAAGAAGTTCGCATGGGCGCTTTGGTGAGCAAAGACCAAGTGAACGTGCTGAAAGGAAGAGTGCAGGAATTAAGCCAAACGGCTCAACTCGTTTATGGCGATTTAGATAAAATAAACCTATTGGGTGCCGATGCAAAAGGGGCGTTTGTGAGTCCAATTGTATTGCGCGAAGACCATCCATTTACCAATTTGGCCGTGCACGAAACCGAAGCTTTTGGACCAGTTTCGACCTTGATGCCTTATGCAAATCTAGACGAAGCCATCGAATTGGCGCAACTGGGTAAAGGATCTCTGGTTTCGTCGATTGTTACCAATTCAGACGCGATTGCCAAAGACTATGTGGTGAATGCCGCCTCGCACAACGGAAGAATTTTAGTGCTCAACCGCGAAAATGGCAAACAAAGTACCGGTCACGGTTCACCCTTGCCCCAGTTGGTTCACGGAGGTC
>JAPLEX010000085.1:51727-53582 GCA_026390995.1 Flavobacterium sp. | reverse complement strand
TGATATTTTGATTCCCGTATTTAAAAAAGCATTTGATTTAACGCAAGGTGAAAGTCAATTGGTATCAGTGGCTTTTTATATTGCCTATACAGTTGGGTCAATTATTTACATGCTTGTATCTCTTGCTATTGGTAAGGATTTGGTGAACAAAATTGGGTATAAAAATGGGTTAGCCTTAGGACTCACCATTTCAGCCCTAGGAACTTTATTATTTTATCCTGCGGCAAACTTGCATTCTTTCCCGCTCATGCTTTCGGGATTATTTATTGTAGCCTTAGGGTTCTCCTTACAACAAACCGTTGCCAATCCGTTGGCAATTGCTTTAGGTCCCATCACGACGGGTTCACAACGACTCACCTTGGCAGGAGGAATCAACAATTTAGGAACTACGATTGGACCGCTAATCGTGAGTTTTGCTATTTTTGGATCAGCGGCCTCATCCAATACCGAAATGAGTATCGAAAGCGTTAAAATTCCCTATTTAATATTGGGAGTTGCGTTTTTACTAGTTGCCATTTTACTTAAATTCTCTTCGCTTCCTGAGCATCCAGCTGCCATTGATGAAACAACTGAAGACAGCAGCAATGTTCGATCTTCAGCATTAAAATACCCGCAATTGGTGTTGGGAATGATTGCCATTTTTATTTACGTTGGCGTTGAAGTTTCTACCGCCAGTAATTTGCCGGCTTACATGGAAAATCATTTAGGCTTTTTAACCAAAGACATTGCGCCCTACATTTCATTGTATTGGGCCAGTTTGATGATTGGTCGTTGGACCGGTGCGGTTGAAGCTTTTACCGACAACATGAGTTTGCAAAAAATATTGCGATTCATTGCGCCCTATTTGGCATTTGGCGTGTTTTTGTTTGTCAATGCAGTTGCCAAACACGATTTGAGTGTATTTTATATTTATGCTGCGATCATTTTAGTATTAATTGCCGCCGATATGGCCAGCAAAGGAAATCCGGCACGTATGTTGCTCATTTTTTCTGTATTAGGAATTGTGGCTTTAATTACAGGCATGGTCACCAGCGGAATGGTAGCAGTCTATGCCTTCATTAGTGTTGGGTTATTCTGCAGTACTTTATGGCCTTGTATCTTTACCTTAGCGGTAAGCGGGTTAGGCAAACACACCAGCCAAGGAAGTAGCTTTTTGATCATGATGATCATGGGTGGAGGAATTGTAAGTTGGTTACAAGGAACTGTTGCCGATTCTATTGGAATTCAATCCAGTTATATTGTTGGGGTATTTTGCTTTGCTTATTTGGCCTTTTATGGCTGGAAAGTGAGCGGCATCTTAAAAAGTCAAGGAATAGATTTTGATAAAAAAATAAGCGGCGGACACTAGTCTAAGACAGTAATACAAATTTTAAACTCCGAAGGAAATTCTTTCGGAGTTTTTTTATGCAAGAACTTCAGTAAATAGCGGTGGTGTATACAATTTAATTTACTTTTGAATTCTATTGAAATCCCTATGAAAAAAATTAGCTTTTTGTTATTGTTTCAAACTTCGCTCCTGTTTGCCCAAACGCCAGATGAACTCTTTTTGAAACAAATCTATTCCTCAGCCTTAACCCAATCGAGCTGTTATTCTTGGCTCGATGATTTATCCAATAAAATTGGCCAACGTTTATCTGGTTCAAAAGGTGCCGAATTGGCTGTAGCGTATACTAAAAGTCAGTTGGACCAGTTGGGAGTAGACAAGGTGTATTTGCAAGAAGTTACCGTGCCCAAGTGGGTGAGAGGCGCCAAGGAGCAAGCCTACTTGCAAGTAGAAGGAAAAAAAATACCGTTTTCGATCTGTGCCTTGGGATTATCGGTAGCAACACCACCTACAGGCATTTCAGCATCGGTG
>JAPLEX010000085.1:26719-51617 GCA_026390995.1 Flavobacterium sp. | reverse complement strand
TAAAAGGCAAAATAGTATTTTTCAATAGACCGATGAATCCCGAATTTATCGAAACCTTTCGCGCCTACGGCAGCTGTGTCGATCAACGATCCTCAGGCGCCCGCGAAGCCGGAAAATTAGGTGCATTGGGTGTAATCGTGCGTTCCATGAATTTGCGCATTGATGATTTGCCTCACACTGGTATGACCAACTACGGCGATACACCGGTGGCCCAACGCATTCCAACAGCAGCGATATCGACTTTAGGCGCCAATCAGTTGAGTAGTTTACTAAAAGACAACCCGACTGCTTCTTTTTACTTTAAACAATCCTGTCAAACTTTTGCCGATGTGACGTCCTACAATGTGGTGGGTGAAATTACTGGCTCCGTTTACCCCAACCAAATCATGGTAGTGGGTGGACATTTGGATTCTTGGGATTTGGGCGACGGTTCGCATGACGATGGCGCCGGTTGTGTGCAAAGTATGGCGGTGTTGGAAATACTCAAAAAACTCAATTATGCGCCCAAACATACCGTTCGAGTGGTCTTGTTTATGAACGAAGAAAACGGCGTTAAAGGCGGAATGAAATACGAAGAACTGGCTGTAAAAAACAAAGAGCAACATGTGTTTGCCTTAGAAAGTGACTCGGGTGGATTTTCTCCCAGAGGATTTTCTATCGAAGCAACTGATGCACAAGTAGCACAAATACAAACCTGGGAATCCTTATTTGAACCCTATTTGCTGCATGTTTTTAGAAAAGGTCATTCGGGCACCGACATAGGCCCTTTAAAAGATGCCAATATTGTAAAAGTGGGACTACAGCCTGATTCGCAACGGTACTTTGATTACCACCATGCGGCCAACGATACCTTTGATGCGGTGAACAAAAGAGAGTTAGAACTAGGCGCTGCAGCGATGACTTCCTTGATGTACTTGTGGGATAAATCCAATTAGAGTTTAAAAATTCCCCCTACGGCAATAATTCGCTCAAAAAAGGTAAAATGCTGACTCGCTTTGTCGGCGGCATTTTGTGTGGTGCGAATGTCATCCATGTTGATATAACCGTATTTAAATTCGCCTTGCACGTAAAAGTGCTTCAAAAAGGTAACGTTAAGTCCGGCTTTGGCCGAAACTCCGTATCCAGAAAAGTGAAAATCATCGTGACGTGCTTTTCCCAACAAAGTGGTATTGGTTTTGGGGTAAAGCAATCCAGCGCCAAGTCCTTCGGTAAAGTTAATTTGTATCTTGTCGGTGTTGCGGATACCAAACCAATTGGAAATATCGGCAAATCGAGCAATTTCAGTATGGATGTAATTTAATCCATCGGTGTGTTCAAATTGCAAAAAGGTTCCGTCTGTAAAATCTATCGGTTCATTTACGTAAATCCCATTGTAACCTGGTAAATTTATCGTTCCGGTTATTAAGGCCGTTTGGTTTTGGGTCATCACGTACTTCATGTGATCCACGCCAATCGAAATGCTATACTGGTCAGCAAAAAAATACCCCATTTTAAAATTAGTTTGTGGAATGGTCATTTTACTGGGATTTATGTAATCGATATGCCAGCCCTTGGGTTTGTCGTGAGCGGTGGCATTTTGCACCGTAAAGTCATAATTTGTTCCTGTATAGCGGATGGAAGATGTACTATACGTTTCTCTGTTTCCTCCCCAGGAAACAAAGAACTTTCCTTTGTTGTGTGCGGTGTATTTAGCTTGTGGTAGGTTAGAATCTTGCGCGTAGGCGCAACTCATAGCCAACAACATGCTGGCTACAAAAGTGATTTGGGATATTTTCATAGCGTACAAATTAAAAGGTAGAAATGGTTTTTCGAATGGCGACCAAGCGGGTCATCAGGCCTTCAAAATAATCCAAGTGCAACATATTGGCGCCATCACTTTTGGCATTAGCCGGATCAAAATGGGTTTCAATAAATAAACCATCTACACCTACCGCAATTCCTGCGCGGGCAATGGTTTCAATCATATCGGGTCTTCCACCAGTAACGCCAATGGTTTGGTTGGGTTGTTGCAGCGAATGCGTGACGTCTAATACTGTGGTCGCGTATTGCTGCATGGTTGGAATTCCGCGAAAATCTACAATCATATCTTGGTAGCCAAACATGGTACCGCGATCGGTAACCATCACGGTTTCATTATGACAATCCAATACCTTTTGCACGGCATGTTTCATGCTTTCGGGACTCATGAATTGTCCTTTTTTCAGGTTTACTGTTCGTCCTGTTTTGGCTGTAGCTACCACTAAATCTGTTTGACGCACTAAAAAAGCAGGAATTTGCAACACGTCTACATATTGTGCTGCGCGATCAGCATCTTCGTTGGTGTGAATATCTGTTACCGTAGGCACATGAAAAGTTTCAGAAACTTTGCGCAATATTTTAAGTGCTTTTTCATCGCCAATTCCAGAAAAACTATCAATTCGCGAGCGGTTGGCTTTTTTGAATGAGCCTTTAAACACCAAGGGAATTTCCAATTTGTCACTAATACCCACTAGCGTCTCGGCTATGCGCAAAGCCATTTCTTCGCCTTCGATGGCACAGGGTCCGGCCAATAAAAAGAAATTGCCACTATCAGTATGTTTAATTTGAGGAATTGCTGCTATATTCATGGGTCTAATTTGATGCCACAAAGATAATTATACAAGCCGAATTACGGGCTTGGTTTTGTAATTTAAATTTAAATTAAATAGAACCAGCTATTTGAGTCGCAATCCAACCGGAACCAACAAAGGGCCTTTTTCGTAGTTGTTAAAGTAGAGCAACAACGGTGCTTTTTGATTGACCCATTTTAGTTCATATTAAATGAACAACAGGTTTTCACTTTACTGTAGCTGATGGTTTCCCCATGACGTCCTGCTAAAGCATTCAAAAATCGTTTCACGTTGATGCTGTCGTTTTTGGATGAACCATAAAACACGTTGATCGGATATTCTTTCTCGGTGCCGTAGCGTTTTTCTTTGCTGTATTCGCTGAGCAAAAATGTATCTAAAGAAGTCAGCTTTGGTGTGGGTGTTTTGTCGCTGCAGTTTTTTATCACCAAGCTTGATCCGCCACAAGAGAGTAAAAGAAAAGCAAGTCCAAGAATGTATGTTGATTTATTTTTCATGTGTAGCTGGGGTTTTAGTGCTTAAAGAAAACGAGAAGATAGCCGAGCTTAGTATTCCCATGGAAAAATTTAAAAACAAGGTTTGCAATAAAAAACTTCTGTAATTGTAATATAAATTCACCTGTGCCGCACTCATTTTTTTGGTGTTTAGCATATAAGATTTCATCGAGCTAAAAAAATTGGGGCTAATGTAAGTTAAAGATATGCGCAGTAAAAATGGAGTGAGCAATCCAATTAAAAGCGTGAGCAAAATACCCGAAATAAATCCTTGGCTTTGGGACATATATCCCTGATACACGTTTTTTTTCTTGTCTAAAAGCGCCACAAAATACAGTCCAACGGTAATCAAAACAAACACATTGGTATACACTATATAATCACTGATTCGGCGGTCGTGCAATCCGCTGCTTTTTTCGATGATCATCCAAAGCAAAAAGGCGATCCCAAAATTAATGGCCCATTTGAGCTCATTTGATGTCAAAATTAATTCAATATTTTTAGTTTGTGCTTTGTAGGAGTTAAAATAATAGGAATTCATATTTTTGGCAAAATTCGTTCATTTATGGATAGTCTATTTTATACTTGGCATTGGTCTATTTCTGGCTTTTTAATTGCAGTAGTGATGTTAGTGCTCAATTATTATGGGAAAGTATTTGGTGTGTCTTCCAATTTACGAACCCTTTGTACGGTGATGGGCGCAAACAAACACAGTGATTTCTTCAAATTTGATTGGAAAGCGCAACGCTGGAATTTGGTCGTATTGTTTGGAGCCATGCTAGGCGGATGGTTTGCGGTACATTTTATGAGCGATCCCTCCAACGGGAGTATAAATCCAAGTACACTGGCTCAATTACAACAACTGGGTATCGATGCACCCAATGGAAACTTGGAGCCCAAATTCCTATTTGGAAATGCCGTATTTCACTCGCCTAAAAAAATGAGTTTATTGGTTTTTGGGGGACTGTTAATAGGATTTGGTTCTCGTTACGCCGGAGGTTGCACGTCTGGTCATGCGATAGCCGGGATCAGTAATTTACAGCGCCAGTCGCTCAAAGCGGTGATTGGTTTTTTTGTAGGCGGATTAATTATGGCTCACTTTATTTTCCCCTTATTATTCTAAATGAAAAAAGCACTTAAATATTTGGCGATTGGGTTTTTATTTGGTCTAGTATTAACCAAATCAGAGGCCGTGTCTTGGTACCGCATCTACGAAATGTTTCAGTTCCAATCGTTTCATATGTTCGGCATTATTGGAACGGCCATTTGTACCGGTATACTTGGTTTGCAATTCTTCAAGCGTAAAAAAGTTAAAACTAACAAAGGCCAAGCTATTGTAATTCCAGGTAAAGAAAAAGGTTCTTTTCGCTATTGGATTGGCGGCCTATTATTTGGATTGGGTTGGGCTTTGGTTGGCGCTTGTCCGGGTCCTATTTTTATTTTACTGGGTGCTGGATTTTTGCCTTTAGGACTGGTTTTGGTTGGTGCATTATTAGGTACTTTTATTTATGGGGTGATTAAAGACAATTTGCCTCATTAATTTCAGTAAATGTGACTTTTATCATAGATGGAAGGTAGGTACGAAAGTACCTTTATCAAAAATTACATCATGAAATCCCTACTTGTTCTTCAGAATTTAAAATGTACGGGTTGTGCCTCCACAATCACGTCAAAACTTACTGACTTTGATTTTGTACACAGTGTAATGGTCGATGTAGATACAAGTACGGTAGAAGTAATTTATGACCACGAAACCAATTTACCATTCCTGCAAGATGCCCTCCGAAAATTGGGTTATCCAATAGTTGGCGAGGCAAATCCAATAACTACAAAGGCTAAATCTTATGTGAGTTGTGCGATTGGAAAAATAAATTAGGTGAGTTCGGCACTGAGACCCGCTTCGAGTAAAGCCGTACATTTCGGTTTTAATTGGGTGAGCTCCCCAGTTTTTACGGTGCATTTTCCTTTGTAATGGACGAGTAACGCACATTGTTCGGCTTGTTCGGCCGTATGTTCACATACCCGAATGAGTGTCTCTATTACGTGATCAAAGGTATTTACATCGTCATTGTGCAATACAATTTCATGCAAATCACCTACTTGATTTTCGGTTAAAACCGCTTCTTGTATTTGTTCTTGTGTACTCATTTGCTGTACAAATTAACTAAACTTGTTTTTCAAATTTCAAGGACACCCAATTGTTGCGCTGTAATTTGGACACATACTGCAAGCCATTTTCTACACAGGAGGCTTCCAAGAATGGAATGTCTTCTTCATAAAATCCACTCAACAATAAGATTCCACCGGGCAACAAACACTTCGTATAAGCAGGCATATCGGCCAACAAAATATTGCGGTTGATGTTGGCTATAATCAACTCATATTTTTGATCCACGAGCAAAGCCGCATCTCCTTCATAAACCGTGATGTACTGGCAATTGTTGCGTGCCGCGTTTTCAATCGAATTCAAATAACACCAGTTATCAATGTCAATGGCATCAATAGGTTGGGCGCCTTTCATCTCAGCCAATATGGCTAAAATGGCAGTTCCACACCCCATGTCTAAGGTCTTTTTGCCTTGTACATCTAGATGCAACAAATGCTGAATCATCATGTGGGTGGTTTCGTGGTGTCCGGTGCCAAAACTCATTTTGGGTTCAATCACAATGTCAAATTCCGCCGCTGTTTTGGGATGAAAGGGTGCGCGTACATGACAAATACCATCTACTTCAATCGGTTCAAAATTCTTTTCCCATTCCTCGTTCCAATTGACTTGCTCAATTTCTTCGATGGTATAGCTGATGTTAAACTCGAGTGATTGCAATACAAATAAATCGGCTAAAATATCCTCGTTCCACAGTTCTTTTTGAATGTAAGCGGTGAGTCCAAATTCGCTTTCGACAAAACTTTCAAAGGGCAATTCGCCCAGTTCAGCCACTAAAATCTCCGAACCCAATTCTTTGGGCTCTATGGTAAAATGATATCCTAAATAGATTGATGACATAAAGTTGTTTTAAATGGCCGATACGATAGCTGCAAAATCAGCCGCTTTCAAGGCTGCCCCGCCTATTAATCCGCCATCCACATCAGGCTTAGAAAAAATTTCTTTCGCATTGTCTGGTTTTACGCTTCCGCCATACAAAATGCTTAGGTTATGTGCAATGTGTTCGCCATAGGCTGCACGCACCGTGGAGCGAATAAAGGCATGCATTTCTTGCGCTTGTTCCGGACTAGCTGTTTCGCCGGTGCCAATAGCCCAAACGGGTTCGTAAGCCAATACAATTTGTTCCCAAGCCGCCGCTTCTAAATTAAACAACCCGGCTTTTAATTGTGATTCTACCACAGCAAAATGTTGGTCGGCTTTGCGGTCTTTTAATTCTTCGCCAAAACAAAAAATGACACGCATTTCATGCGCCAAGGCGGCTTTTACTTTGGCATTAATTAATTCGTCAGATTCGTGAAAATAGGCTCTGCGCTCGGAGTGACCTAAAATTACCGTTTCAACCCCAACGCTTTTTAACATGTCGGCCGAGATTTCTCCGGTATAGGCGCCACTGGCTGCTTGGTGCATGTTTTGCGCCGCCACTTGAATATTGGTGAATTGTACATGCTGAACCGCAGAGGCCAAATTTACAAAGGTAGGTGCCACTACAATTTCTACTTCTTTATCGTCCGGCAATTGGTTGATCAAATCATTCAACAAATCTTCGGTTTCTTCGGCATTTTTATGCATTTTCCAGTTTCCGGCAACAATTTTGGTTCTCATTAGTTTAGGGATTTTAAAGTCGTTTTTATCGTTTCAAAGTCGGTTTCAATAGCACGGTAGGTGATGATTTTTCCGTTTGCATCCAAGATGATGTAGCGCGGAATCCAATCTAAATCGATAGCTTGCCCAAAAGCACCTTTCATGCCGTCCGTCATCATATAATGTGCTCCATGTAATTCATGTTTGGCAATGCCTTCGGTCCATTTTTCTGCAGTTTTATCGGCCGAAATGAATACGTAATCTACTCCAGGAAACTCAGTTTGTAATGCTTTAATATGAGGCATAGCTTTCACGCAGTCGCTGCACCACGAGGCCCATACTTCAATAAGGGTAACCTTGCCTTTGTGTGCAGCCAGTATCGACGAAAAGGATTCAGTTGCTCCAGAATTGGTCACTAAATTGGTTGCCAATGCTTCGGTCGAAAAGCTGGTTTTTTGAGCTTTACTACAAGAAAATAAGCTGATCGTAAGTGCCAATGCGTAGATTGATTTTTTCATAGAAACAATTGAAGTTAAATAAATTGATATATTTGAACGCAGGCAAAAATACTTAAAATATGGCGCCTTCCTTCAAAAATAAACCTAATTTATAATGAAAAAAACATACTTTTTAACTCTCCTGTTTGTCTCCATATTTGGCTATGCCCAAACATTTTCTGGATCTACCGGATTGATTTCTGATAATGGCCAAGCCAATGATTTTACAGCCAACGTAACCGGATTAACCACTCCATTAACGCCTGGCTATGGACTCAAACAAGTTTGTATGAGAATTAACCACACCTACGATTCAGATTTGGTGGTGCAATTGATCGCCCCCGACGGCACAATGGTTAATTTGTTTTCGGGAGTGGGTGGCGCAGGCGACAATTTTACCAATACTTGTTTAAATCAATCGGCTACAACTTCTATTAATTCCGGTTCGCCTCCTTTTAACGGCACCTTCAAACCCCAAGAAACCATTGGGAATTTTAATAATGGAAGTAGTGGAATTGGGCAATGGAAATTACGCATTTATGACACGTATCCGGCTGATGCTGGAATCCTCATCAATTGGTCTGTTACCTTTGGACCTAATGTTGCTGGCCCATTTGTTTTTACATCTTCCAATTTACCGATTGTTACCCTCAATACCGCAGGTCAAACTATTGTCGATTCGCCTTCTATTATTGCCAATATGGGAATTATATACAATGGAGTAGGAGTAGTGAATACCCTCACCGATGTCCCCACCGAATACAACGGCAATGTGGCCATAGAATACCGCGGAAACTATTCGCAGTCTTTGCCTCAAAAACCCTACGCCCTGGAGTTGCGCGATGTGAATAATTTGGAACTCAATTTACCTATATTGGGGATGCCGCTTGAACACGATTGGTGTTTGATCGCCAATTACAACGACAAGGTTTTTATGCGCAATACCTTGGCCTACAAATTGGCTACCGAAATGGGGCATTATGCCACACGAAGTCAATTTTGTGAAGTGGTGGTAAATGGCAGTTACCAAGGTGTGTATGTGTTTATGGAGACCATTAAACGCGACAACAATCGGGTAGATGTGTCTCGATTAGATCCAATCGAAATTAGTGGATTGGATGTGACGGGCGGGTATATCCTTAAAAACGATTATTGGGATGCTACCAACAGCTGGCAATTGGCGTACCATCCTATTGATCACCCAAATTTTAATGTCAATTTAGTGTATGATTACCCCAAACCGAGCACCATTGTACCCGAACAAAAAACATACATTCAAGGATTCATCAATGAATTTGAAACGGCTTTATACAGCACGAATTATGCAGATCCAGCAGTAGGATATCAAAAATACATTGACCTCGATTCGTTTATTGATTATTTTATTGTGAACGAATTGGCCCGTAACAACGACGGTTTTAAAAAGAGCAGTTATTTTCACAAAACCAAAGACAACCTTACTTCGACCGGTAAACTCTATGCCGGGCCCGTTTGGGATTTTGATTGGGCGTGGAAAAATATCAACGAGTGCAGCATCTTTGCCGCCACAGACGGATCAGGTTGGGCGCATAAAATCAATGATTGTAATCCGGATGTGAATTCGCCCGGTTGGTATGTTCGCTTGTTGCAAGATCCTAATTTTCAGAATCGTTTGCGCTGCCGTTGGGATGATTTTAGAACAACTATCCTAAGTAATACAGCTTTAAACGCCTATATCGACGAAACCGCAATCTACCTCAATGAAGCCCAAGCGCGTCATTTTGAAAAATGGGGAAATTTGGGTATCAGCACAGGTACTCCAGAAGTAGACGCTGATCCCGCCACATTTGCTGGTCAAATAACCAAGTTTAAAAATTGGATTAATTCAAGAATTACTTGGCTTGACAATAATATTCCAGGAACGAGTGTAGGCTGTACGTTGGGTGGAAATCAATTGGAAAATCCAACCCAATTTCGGGTGTTTCCCAATCCGAGCAATCAGCTGGTTAATTTAAGCAGTTCAAGTATAGAAATAAAAGAATTAAAGGTCTACAATCAGTTGGGGGCAGAATTGCTTCATCAAACCAATTTGGGTTTATCGGGCCAATTCAGCACCTTGCAATGGTCTAATGGAATCTATTTTGTACAAATTAAGGGAGGGAATAACACCCTAGAAATTCACAAATTGGTGGTCATGCACTAACGCACTTACTTTTTTAGAAATACTGCTTTTGACTTTTTGCTTTTCTTTTTACTGAAATACTTGTCTGTTATGAGTAAACACAGATAAATGCTAGCCACAGCGATCAATAAACAGCCCACAATGATATAAAAGGTGTTTCCAAATTTTGGGTTGTAGCGGGTCGAAACATCAATAAAAAAAAAGTATCCCAGCGCATTTACCAATATGGATGCAATTACTTTTAGCAAAAAGTAATTTGGGTTTTTATTGGATTTCGTTTCCTTCATAATTAATTCAAAATTAGTTGATCGCTGTCGTTGTAATGTAGTTTTTGCATGATGGTTCCTTTGTGCAATACTACCAAACTTGGATTGGCACGTTCGATAGTCTTTAAAGTTGTGCCATCACAGAAGTAAAAGTCAAAAGTACAACCGTATTGTTTTTTTGTTTTAGCAATTAAAGCGGCATCAGAAGCCGTCATGGCAATTACTTTGTAGCCTTTTTTTAAGGCTTTTTGGTGTAAACTTTCTAGTTTTTTTAATCCCTCAGGATTGGCTTTTTCTAAATCATAGGCTACAAAAACCAGTAGTTTAGGTTCTACTAATAACTCGTCTTTGTAGTCTGACCCCTCCAATTCCATCGAGAAATCATGCACAGGCGGTTTGTAACCTTCTGTAATTACTTTGTCAATTCGATCTACAAACGTGGCGCCTTCGGGTAAATTCATCAAATCTTTTTCGGTAAAATTTTTATTCACGCCATTGACGTTGTAGATAAAAACCATTTCCACCACAGCTTTGGGAACCCCTTCCGGAATCTCCATGGCTTTGGTTATGTTGGTGCCCACTTTATAGGCTCTGAAATCTTTTAGTGGCAAATGATTGAGTACCCAATAACCCATCAAACAACTCAATAAAAAAGCAGCGCTGGCCAATAAATTTTGTGTAGTAGCCATAAAAATTGGCTTAACAAACTTGCTGTTTGCCGTTATCCATACAATAAGCACCAATAAAACAACATCTTTACCAAACGATTGCCAAGGTGTCAATTTTAGTGCGTCTCCAAAACAACCACAGTCGGTTACTTTATTAAAATAAGCCGCATAAAAAGTAAGGAAAGTAAAAAATACAATTAAACCCAACAAACTCCACAGTGTAAATTTTCTTTGATACCCGATTAACAAAAACACGCCCAATACCGTTTCGGCAATTACGACCAATAGCGAGAAGGCCAAAGCATAAGGTGTCAAGAAGGGTAGATTCAATACAGGCTCACTAAAATATTCCACCAATTTGTAGGACATTCCAACTGGGTCGTTGAGTTTTATCAAACCCGAAATGATAAATAGTAATCCAACAAAAATTCGGGAAATTTGTACCAGAAACTTTTTCATGTTAATTGTGGTGTTCGTTCATTAATAGTAAGGCAAAAATGGCGTAGTTGATCATATCTTGGTAATTGGCATCTATGCCTTCAGACACCAAAGTTTTTCCTTTGTTGTCCTCAATTTGTTTCACGCGTAATAATTTTTGAATAATCAAATCGGTCAAAGAACTGACGCGCATGTCACGCCAAGCTTCTCCGTAATCGTGGTTTTTGTTTTCCATCAACTCTTTGGTAGCTTTTATTTTGCGGTCATACCATGTAGTTGCGGTTTCTAGATCTAAATCAGGCTGTTCGGCTACGCCCAATTCCAATTGAATTAAGGCCATAATCGAATAGTTGATGATGCCAATGAATTCACCAGCTTCGCCTTCGTCTACTCTGCGTATGTCGTTTTCTTGTAAACTGCGAATACGCTGTGCTTTAATAAAAATTTGATCGGTCAAAGAAGGCATACGCAAAATACGCCAAGCACAACCATAGTCTTTCATTTTGTTGGTAAAAAGCGCTCTGCATTTCACAATTACAGAATCATAGGCGGCAGAAGTCGTATTCATTATTGGTGTATATTTGTATTCAAATTTTTCCAAAAATAGTACATTTTTTTTGAAATTAGATTTGGAAAAGCAAAACAAATTTCAACCTAAACGGGCTTGTGAATCCAACTAAAATGACTTTAAATTGCCACGGAAATTTACTTGATTTGACGGTTCCAAAAGTGATGGGAATTCTCAATGTAACGCCAGATTCATTTTATGACGGAGGGAGTTACAGTACGATATCCGCTGTGGTTCAACAAGCCGAATCAATGCTAGATGCGGGCGCAACCTTTATAGATATTGGCGGATATTCCAGCAAACCCAATGCCGCCGAAGTATCGGTTGACGAAGAGTTGCATCGGGTATTGCCGGTAGTAAAAGCCTTGCGACAGACTTTCCCAACTGCTTTACTTTCTATAGATACCTTTCGATCGGTTGTTGCTCAAGTGGTTTTAGACGAAGGTGTGGCCATGGTGAATGACATTTCTGCAGGCGCTGATCCCAATATGATGGCCACCGTAGCAAAATATAATGTTCCCTATGTCATGATGCACCTGCGGGGCAATCCACAAACCATGCAATCCCTCACGCAGTATAAGAATCTTATTCCTGATATGCTGTATTATTTTGCCGAGAAAATTCAAGCAGCCAAGGCAGCCGGAATTACTGATTACATTGTTGATCCTGGTTTTGGATTTGCCAAAACTACCGAACAGAATTTTGAAATTCTAGCACATTTAGATTATTTTAAATCGCTTGAAGCGCCTTTACTTATTGGTGTTTCCCGCAAATCGATGGTGTATAAAACGCTACAAACCACCCCTGATTTAGCCCTAAACGGCACTACATTTTTACATGGATTTGCTTTGAGTAAAGGCGCCAAATTCCTTAGGGTGCATGATGTAAAAGAGGCGTTAGAATGTGTAGCGCTATTTCAAAAACTACACGGAATATGAAAGTTAAATTAAGCTTGTTGCTTATTTGTATAGCTTTGATATCCTGTAAAAACAAGAAAGAAATTCAATTGCCCAAGGCCGCTTTTTCAGTGCTAACAGCTGTGGAAGATCATTCCCCGATCTATTTGTTTTTTAAAAAAAAAGGATTGGATACGCTAGTTGTGGTAAATCGCAAAAACGCCATCAGTTCTACCCATTGGATTTTTTCGGTAGATAAACGCTTGCCCATGCGTTTGGTGGTTCTGCAGTTGCAATTGCTGCAGGCCAAGAAAGCCAGTAGTGCCCACAAAAGTGAAACGGCTCAAAATTATTTTGCCTATGCCAATGATTCGCTAAAAGCACTGGCATTTACACCCTTTACCAACACCACGTATCAACTTGTAAACAAAGCTAAACTTCCTATAAATCAGTTGTTGTGGGTTACAAAATCAGGCGAACTTCAATGGCAAGGTAACTTGGTTACGTATAAACAACTCGCATTAGAATGTCAATCCAAGCCAAATCAAATTCAATTGGCTTTTGACGGATCGATGTCATTTGAGATGTATCTAACATCTAAAATTAATTTGGATCGCCTATTGGCTTCTCAGTTGATGACCACCGAATGGGTCGTTATTGGTGGTGATAGGGTTCGTTCTTCAAAATAGTAAAGGCGCGATACACTTGTTCTATAAAAAATAAGCGCACCATCTGATGCGAAAAGGTGAGTTGCGAGAGCGCCAATTTTCCTTGGGCTTTGGCATAGACAGCCGGGGAAAAGCCATAAGGTCCACCAATAAAAAACACCAGCGTTTTAGTTCCGGCATTCATTTTTTTCTGCAATTCATCAGCAAATCCTACACTGCTAAATGATTTGCCGTTTTCATCCAATAGCCACAAAAAATCGGTGGCTTGCAATCTAGCCAAGAGTAATTCGCCTTCTTTTTCTTTTTGCTCGGCTTCAGATAAATGTTTACTGTTTTTGATGTCGGGAAGTAATTCCAATTCAAATTTCACATAGTGACTAAGTCGTTTCAGGTACCGATCAATGAGCTGTTGTAAATTGGCATCGTCGGTCTTGCCAATGGCGATGAGTTTGATGTTCATGCAGATTGATTTAACTGTCTAAAAAGGATTTATTGTTTTTTTGAAACCGTTTAATCACCAATAAAATAAAGGTTACAGCATCAAAAGTCATACCCACAACCAGAAATAAGCTCGCTTCTGGACTGCCTTGTAGTTTCATAAATGCGCCACTCATCGTGAGCCCCATCCCGATAATAAATAAAACAAGCAATTGCATATTGCTAATGAGGAGCAGTTTTTTTAGCATCTGTAGATTATTTTAAGGCTGTAAAAATACGAGAATCAACTTTTCTTTCGCGAAAATAAATGGTATTTTAGCCCAACATTTTTTGGGTATGATTAGTCCACAACAATTTCAAGAAGAACTTCAGCTTTGCATTCAAAATGCCTTGCGCGAAGACGTGGGCCCCGGCGATTACAGTTCTTTGGCTTGCATTCCGGCTGAGGCCATAGGTTCGGCCAAGTTATTAGTCAAAGAAGCTGGGATAATTGCTGGAGTTGAATTTGCCCAACACATTTTTAATTACGTAGATCCTTCATGCCAACTCACCCTATTTATACCCGATGGAACGCCGGTTGTACCAGGCGATATTGTGTTTCAGGTTACAGGACCTTCCCAATCAATATTAAAAGCCGAACGCGTGGTGCTCAATTCCATGCAACGGATGTCGGCCATTGCCACAAAAACCCATGGATATGTGCAATTGATAGCCGGAACTGGCGCCCAATTGCTAGACACCCGCAAAACCACACCTGGATTTCGTGCTCCAGAAAAATGGGCGGTAAAAATAGGGGGAGGAGCCAATCACCGGTTTGCCTTGTATGACATGATTATGCTCAAAGACAACCACATAGACTTTGCTGGAGGAATTACTGCCGCGATAAATAAAACGAAAGCCTTTTTGAAGGCAAGACAGTTGGATTTGAAAATTATTGTAGAGGCAAGAAATTTAGACGAAGTACAAGAAATTTTGCAAGCTGGTGGCGTATACCGAATTCTGCTCGATAATTTTGATTTTGAAACCACCCGAAAAGCGGTAGCCCTGATTGGAAATAGTTGCCTCACCGAATCCTCGGGCAACATCAACGAAAAAACTCTTCGCGCTTATGCCGAATGTGGAGTAAACTACATTTCATCTGGTGCCTTAACCCACTCGGTGCACAATTTAGATTTGAGTTTAAAAGCTATTTAATATGAGTGAAGCGGTAGAAAATAGCATCGAAAAAATTCCTGTCGTTCGCAACTTGGCTCGCGGATGCAAACGCATTAAATTGCCGTGGCTTCAAGGCTTGTCGCTCTATGAATTGCTGGAATTATATTTAATCGGAATCATTGAAGGCGCATTGAGTTACCGGGCAGCAGCGATTGCATTCAGCTTTTTTATGGCGCTGTTTCCCTTTGCCCTTTTCATTTTAAATTTAATTCCGTTTATACCCATTGCAGGGTTTCAGGCCGATTTTTTGGAATTTGTATCCCAAAGTGTGCCTCCCAATACCTACGAAGCAATTGAATCAATAATTAATGACATCCTAAACACAAGTCACTCCGGTTTATTGTCAACAGGTTTTGTCTTGTCTATCTTTTTGATGGCCAATGGATTGAATGCCATTTTAGGCGGATTCGAAACCTCTATGTTTGTGAGTATCAAACGGGGTTTTTTTCGGCAATATGTGATTGCTTTGGGCATGTCATTGGTGCTTTCGTTTTTGTTGTTGTTCACGGTTGCAATTATTGTAGTATTTGAAGTATTCATTCAACAAACCGCCATACAGGAAGTTGTAAGCGATCAGGTTCCCTTAATTGAAATAGGACGTTTGGGTTTTGTGGTGCTCATGATTTTACTCACCACTTCCATCTTGTTTAAGTTTGGGACCAAACACCAAAAAAATCGCGCATTTATTTCTATTGGATCGGTGTTCACTACTTTATTAATCATTGTTAGTTCATACGGATTTGGGATTTGGGTCATTAAATTTTCTAAATACAACGAATTGTATGGTTCTATTGGGACCCTGCTCATCATGAATGCCGCCATAGACAGCCTCAAGAAAGCCAATTCGCATCACCAAAAATCTGTTCAGTAACTCATTTTCTCATGCATTTTATCGATGTGATTCTGCCCTTGGCTTTGCCTCAAAATTTCACCTACCGCGTGTCGGAGGCCGAATATGAGTTCTTGCAAGTGGGCATGCGCGTGGCAGTTCCTTTTGGAAAAAGTAAAATGTACACAGGTTTGGTTGTGGTGTTGCATCAACAGGAACCGCTCTTGTACGAAGCCAAAGAAATTCACCAAATTATTGACGAAAAACCCTTGGTGAATGCATTTCAGTTGGCTCATTGGGAATGGATTGCGTCCTATTATATGTGTACCCTTGGCGAAGTATACCGCTGCGCAGTTCCCAGCGCTTTTTTGTTGGAGAGTGAAACCGTAATCTCGACCAATTCTTCTGCTTCAGCTGTACAGGCGCAATTAACCGACGAAGAATTTTTGGTCTTGGAGGCCTTGCAAAGTCAAGCGGTGTTGAAAATTCATGAGATTTCAAAAATTACCAATAAAAAAAATGTACTGCCTGTGTTGCAATCGCTTTTGCAAAAACAAGTGATTGTGATAAATGAAGAAATTTCCGAAACCTATAAACCCAAAACAATCCGGTACATTCGATTGACTGCCCGCTATCAGGAAGAATCGCAACTCATCGGCTTGCTCGATTCGGTACAAAAAGCAATTAAACAAAAAGAAGTGCTGCTGCATTTTTTTCAGTTGCAAGCCAAAAGCGCCGCGCCCATAAGTATCAAACAACTTACCGATGCCAGCGGGGCAACAGCTGCGGTGATTAAAGCGCTTATCGATAAAGGTGTTTTTGAAGATTTTTTACTGCAAACCGATCGGGTTTCGTTTGCTGCAGCCGAAGGAGAAAACACGCTGCAATTGAGTGACGCGCAAACCCAAGCTTTTGATGCCATCGAATCGGAATTTGCCAAACAAGATATCGTGTTGCTGCACGGCGTAACCGGCAGTGGAAAAACCGAAATTTATATCAAACTCATCGAAAGCGCATTATTGCAAAATAAGCAAATTGTTTTTTTGGTGCCCGAAATTGCCTTAACCACTCAATTGGTTTCTCGTTTATCTGCCTATTTTGGTAATAAGGTGGCCGTTTTTCATTCCAAATACTCCAACAACGAACGAGTAGAGGTTTGGAATCAAGTGTTGACACAATCAGAAAAAGCACAAATTGTAATTGGTGCCCGATCGGCTTTGTTTTTGCCCTTTTCTAATTTAGGATTGGTGTTGGTTGACGAAGAACACGAACAAACCTTTAAACAACAGGATCCTGCGCCGCGCTATCATGCCCGTGATGCGGCCATAGTATTGGCCAAATCTCATCAAGCCAAAGTAGTATTGGGATCGGCAACACCCAGTTTGGAGAGCTATTACAATGCCGAAAAAGGCAAATACGGCAAAGTGATTTTAAGTGAACGCTTTGGAAATGCCGTTTTGCCCAGTATCGAATTGGTCGATTTGAAAGACGCTTATTTTAGAAAAAAAATGACGGGTCATTTTAGCGCTGAGTTAATTGAAGCGATTTCAACTACGTTGGCCGAGGATAAGCAAGTAATTCTATTTCAAAACCGTCGTGGATTTTCTCCTATTATTACCTGTGACACCTGTGGCAATGTTCCGCATTGCATCCAATGTGATGTGAGCTTAACCTACCACAAACAAAAAAATCAATTGCGCTGCCATTATTGTGGGTTTTCTATGGCCAATCCAAGCAGTTGTCATGCCTGTTCTAGTTCGCACTTATCAACTAAAGGCTTTGGCACCGAACAAATTCAACAAGAATTACAACTGTTATTTCCGGAGGCTAAAATTGGCCGAATGGATCAAGATACGACAAGCGGGAAATATGGCTTTGAAAATTTATTAGACAAATTCAAGAACAAAGAAATTTCGATCTTAGTTGGTACACAAATGCTCGCCAAAGGCCTCGACTTTGATCAAGTGAGTTTGGTCGGAATCATGAATGCTGATGCCTTGTTGTATCATCCTGATTTTAGAGCTTTTGAACGCAGTTTTCAGCTCATGACTCAGGTAACGACAAGCTCAAACAGGGATCTCTGTGGTTGTATCAAGTAGCCAAACAAAATTTAGCCCTTCCTGTTTTAGGCCCAGAAGAGCCGGTCATCAGCCGAATTAGAAACGAATATTTACGGGTGATTTTAATTAAGATTCCACAACAATCGAGTTTGGCGGGCACAAAAAAAACTGTCCAAAAAATGTTGGACAGTTTTGAAAGAGTTGGGCAGTTTAAAGCAATAAAAGTAGCTTTAAACGTAGATCATTATTAGGCGATTGACAAAGCACGCACAAGATCTTCTTTTTTGTTTCGGCTCAATGGAATTTTGGTCACCCCAATTTCGGCATATTTGCTGTTAAAACGTTCTACCTTATCAATGTTAATGATATAGGATTTATGCACCCGAATAAATTTGTCTTTTGATAAATCTTTTTCAAATGATTTCATCGTAGACAACACTAAGTTGCTGTCTTCTTCGGTTACCACTTTTACATAGTCTCCAAACGCTTCAATCCATTTGATTTTGGAAGTAAAGATTTTCAATTTTTTCTGGTTGCTTTTAATGAAGATGTGTTCGGCATCTTCATCGGAGTTGTCATTTTTTAGTAAGTGAAAATCTAGCGCTCTTTTTACAGAGGCATTAAATCGGTCTAACGCAATGGGCTTTTGTAGGTAATCGGTTGCGTCATAGTCGAATGCTTTCAAGGCGTATTCGGCTTTAGAGGTGATAAAAACAATTTGGGGTTTTTGTTTTAATCCATCTAAAAAATCGAATCCGTTAATGACGGGCATTTCGACGTCCAAGAAAATTAAGTCGACAGAGTGAACTGTCATGCAATTTTTTGCTTCAATTGCATTTGAAAAATCACCGAGTAAGTGTAAGTTTGGGTGATTATTCACTAATTTTGCGATGATCATCCGTTGGATGGAGCTGTCATCAACAACTACACAATTTAGTTTCATAATTATTTTATTATAGATTTGGTGGTGTAAAAGTAAAAGTTAAAATTACAAAAACTAATCTTTATCGGATTTTTTTGCTTTTAAACGATAAATTTTGCCTTTTACTTGCTTTTCTAAATATTTTTCCTACTTTTGCGCACATTTTAACAATTTAAAATAATATTTATGAATCATTATGAAACTGTTTTCATTTTAAATCCCGTTTTATCTGATGTTCAGGTAAAGGAAACAGTGAGCAAATTCGAAGAATTTCTTACATCCAGAGGAGCAGAAATGATATCTAAAGAGGATTGGGGCTTGAAAAAGATGGCCTATGAAATCCAAAACAAAAAAAGTGGTTTTTACCATTTATTCGAATTCAAAATTTCAGGAGAGGTTTTAATCGCCTTCGAAACTGAATTTAGACGTGACGAAAGAATTATGCGTTTCTTGACTGTAAGTTTAGATAAACACGCTATTTCTTGGGCTGAGAGAAGAAGAACTAAATTAAAAGCATCTAAAGCGTAAGTATCATGGCTACAATCGAACAATCAGCAAAAGGAAAAAAAGACGGAGATATCAGATATCTTACCCCTTTAAATATTGAAACCAACAAAACTAAAAAGTATTGTCGTTTCAAAAAATCTGGAATCAAATATATTGATTACAAGGATGCCGACTTCTTATTGAAATTTGTAAACGAACAAGGTAAAATTTTACCACGTCGTCTCACAGGAACTTCATTAAAGTACCAAAGAAAAGTGTCTGTGGCAGTGAAAAGAGCAAGACATTTAGCGTTAATGCCATATGTGGCTGATTTACTAAAATAATAAAGAAGCGTAATTATGGAACTTATATTAAAGAAAGACGTACAAAATTTAGGTTTTAAAGATGATGTAGTAGCGGTTAAACCAGGTTACGGCAGAAACTTTTTAATCCCACAAGGATTTGCTCAATTGGCAACTCCTTCAGCTAAAAAAGTATTGGCTGAGAACTTGAAACAAAAAGCACACAAAGAAGCTAAAATCGTGAATGATGCAAAATCATTGGCTGAAGCCTTGAAAGCGCTTGAAATTAAAATTTCTGTAAAAGCAGGAGGCGAGAAATTATTTGGATCAATTACCAACATTGATATTGCTGAAGCCTTAGGCAAAGCAGGTCATGAAATTGATCGTAAATTCATCACCAGCGGGATTGTAAAACGTACCGGAAAATATTCGGCTACTGTTCGTTTACACCGCGAAGTTATTGTAGAATTAGGGTACGAAATTGTTGCTGAGAAAGCATAATTTCACCTCAATCATACCAAGAATCCCGATGTAATTCGGGATTTTTTTTTAATCAAAAGTCAAGACTTTTTTATGAAATGCGCCATACTTGAAGAACTGCATCCGGAGTTCATCAATTTTTTAGCCACCCAATCGATAGATAAAGCCGAATGGGACAACATTAAAGCCAATCAACCCGAAGTGGCCGAGCAAGAATTGGATGTCTTCTCGGATCTAATTTGGGAAGGCGTTTTGACGCGCGCCACTCATTTGGAATATTTTTCTAAAAATCACGTGTTTTTGTTTGACTGCAAGGAAGAAGAAATTGAGTCAATTGTGCTCAAAGCAAGCAATCCAGCCATTGACTTTTTAACCAAAGACGGCTTGCATTGGCTCAGTGACCAGCTGTTTACCGATTTGGTTGAAATGCAAAAAGGAGGAAAAAAATATTCTGGTGAACGCAACTTGGCGCTTTTTGAATTGATCCAACAAGGGGCTATTTTAAGCGATGGCAAATTATATGCGCAAATCCTTTCTATAATTTTATCCTAAGTTTTTATACCCGCAAAATTTCCCTATTTTAGTGCAAAATTAAATCAGACTAAACGTATTTTGTCATGGAGGTGTTGCACACGATTCAAACGTTGCGAGAAGAATTAGAATACCATAATCACCAGTATTATGTATTGGACGAACCGCAAATTTCGGATTATGAATTTGATCAGAAACTAAAAGCGCTTCAAACACTAGAAGATCAACACCCCGAATTTTTTGATGAAAATTCACCCACCCAACGCGTAGGCGGTGCCGTGACCAAAAATTTTCACACCCTTGTGCACGAGCAACGAATGTACTCTTTGGATAATTCGTATTCTAAAGAAGATTTGCTAGACTGGGAAACCCGTTTGCAAAAAATAATTGGAAATGCACCGGTTACCTATACCTGCGAACTAAAATACGACGGAGCCTCTATAAGCATTACCTACGAAAACGGTAAACTTACTCAAGCCCTAACCCGAGGTGATGGATTTCAGGGCGATGAGGTAACCCAAAACATCAAAACCATCAAATCGATTCCCTTGCAATTACAAGGAGATTTTCCTAAAAAACTAACCATTAGAGGGGAAATAATTTTGCCTTTTGCTGGATTTGAAAAAATGAATCAAGAGTTGATTGAAATTGGTGAAACGCCTTATTCCAATCCTAGAAATACCGCTTCGGGCAGTTTAAAACTGCAAGACAGTTCCGAGGTAGCCAAACGTCCGTTGGACTGTTTGTTGTATACCGTAGTAGGCGCACATTTGCCCTTTTCGTCTCATTTTGACGCCTTGCTAGCCGCCCGATCTTGGGGATTTAAAGTACCCAAAACAGCAGCCATAGCAGCATCCATGCAAGAGGTGTTTGCTTTTATAGATTATTGGGATACACACCGCCATACATTGCCTTATGAAACGGATGGGGTTGTGGTAAAAGTAAATCAAATTCAACACCAAGACGAATTGGGCTATACGGCCAAAGCGCCTCGTTGGGCCATTGCCTATAAATTCAAATCCGAGCAAGTGGCAACCACATTAGAATCAATTTCCTATCAAGTAGGCCGCACCGGTTCTATTACGCCAGTGGCCAATTTGCTACCCGTACAATTGGCTGGTACCATTGTGAAACGCGCCTCCTTACACAACGCCGATCAAATTGCTAAACTCGATATCCGGGTGGGAGACGTGGTTTTTGTAGAAAAAGGAGGAGAGATCATTCCCAAAATTATCCAAGTTGATCTGTCAAAACGAATCAACTATATTCCGCCAACGCGCTACATTACGCACTGTCCCGAATGCCATACTCAACTCATCAGAAATGAAGGAGAGGCCAATCATTATTGTCTTAATTATTATGGATGTCCACCACAAATTATAGGAAGAATTCAGCATTTTATCAGTAGAAAAGCCATGGATATTGAAGGCTTAGGTGGCGAAACAGTGGCCTTATTGTACGAAAATGGCTTAGTAAAAAATTATGCTGATTTATATGACATTAGGGTAGAACAATTATTGCCCTTGGAGCGAATGGCGCAAAAATCGGCTGAGAATTTGGTACAGGGAGTACTGGCTTCCAAATCAATTCCTTTTGATCGCGTGTTATATGCCTTGGGTATTCGATTTGTGGGCGAAACGGTAGCCAAAAAATTAGCCAAACATTATAAAACCATTGAGGCGTTAAGTAAAGCGAATGTTATGGATTTGGTCTTAGTTGATGAAATTGGTGAACGAATTGCAAATAGTGTAGTAGAGTTCTTTGAAAATCAAGAAAATAGACTTATTATTGAACGATTAAATGCAATTGGGGTGCAGTTTGAGTTGATCGAAGTGTATAATCCCAATGCGACTGAGCTTTTAAAAAATAAAACAGTAGTTGTTTCTGGGGTTTTTGAGCAGTTTTCACGCGACGAATTGAAACAACTGATCGAAGACAATGGAGGCAAAGTGGGAAGTTCCATCACATCCAAAACAGATTGGGTGGTAGCTGGAGCCAATATGGGTCCAGCCAAATTAGAAAAAGCCAAACAGTTGCAAATTCCAATTTTGAGTGAACAAGAATTTATAGTTTATTTGAAACGTTAAAAAATAATTACATGATGAGATCAAAGTCTACTAGTTCGTTTTTTAGAAAAACCCGATTTGTAAATACAATAGCTATTGGGTATTTGTTTTTAGCTATTGTTGCTGTTATTTTGGAGTTTTTTAAAGATAATGATCTATTAATTTTAGTGAAGCCCCTTGTAATTCCTACTTTAATTTTCATGTATTGGTGCTCTACACGTAAAATTAATTTGATTTACATTTTTGCATTAGTAGCAGTTTGGCTTGCCAATCTCTTTTCTACTTCTACCTTGATAATTCCCTTGGTTATCGGCACCTTGTTTTTATTAATATATAAGGTGTTTTTTGTGCAGTTGTTGCACACATCATTAAAAGTAAAGGAGATTTTTCCTGTTGCTGTCAGTGCGGTTCCGTATTTGCTGTTCTACACCTTGCTAACAATAATTTGTTATTCTTCGGTAAAAGAGTTGCTTTTCTTATACTTCACTCAGTGTATTATTCTTGTGGTATTAGGCGCCTATGCTTTGGCTAATTTTTTCAACAAAAGCCGAAAATCCAGTTTGTATTTGTTGTTGGCCGTTTTGTTTCTAATGATCGATCAGGTCTCAAGTATTATCCTCAATGGCAATTTTGAAGCCGTAGGCTTGCTTTTCTTTTACACGGCACACTATTTATTTTGTCGTTTTCTGGTGGTAGACGAAAAACGTCGTCGCCATCACGATTCGTTCAAAATTCAAACCACAGAGCGCAACAACTAGTTATACGGTAATTACTTTGCTGCTGTGTTTAGTTTTGCCAGTCGATTCGAAGTAAAAATCTACTTGCCCCATAAGTACGCCATAGCAACCCGCTTGGTTTACCACAACTTCATTACCCTCCAAGTTTTTTAGTACCGTAGGCTTGTCTAAAAATGTATGCGTATGTCCGCCAATAATTAAATCGATGTCCTTGGTTAGAGCGGCGAGTTTTACATCAGAGATTTTATCTTCTTTATACGAATAACCCAAGTGAGAAAGGCAAATTACCAAATCACATTTTTCTGTGTTTTTTAATAAAAACGCCATGTCTTTTGCCACTTCAATCGGATTTAGATACACCGCTTCTTTGTAGTTTCGCTTATCAACTAAGCCGTCAAAATCAATTCCTAAGCCAAAAATTCCTACTTTAATTCCATCTTTACTAATGATTTTATAGGGGGAAATTAGGCCGTCTAAAAGTGTGTTTCTAAAATCGTAATTGGCCGATACAAACGAGAAATGAGCCAAAGGCAATTGCTTGTGAAACCCTTCCAAACCATTGTCGAAGTCATGGTTTCCGAGCGTGGCTATATCATATTCCATTTTACTCATGAGTTTAAATTCAAGCGCGCCTTTATAGTAATTAAAATAAGGGGTTCCCTGAAATATATCCCCTGCATCGAGCAACAATACGTTGGGCGTTGTAGCTCGAATTTGCTGAATCAAGGTTGCTCTTCGTGCAACGCCCCCCATGTTTGGGAATTTTGGATGATTGGCTGCAAAGGGTTCGATGTAACTGTGCACGTCGTTGGTATGTAACACGGTAAGTTTCTTCACAGGAGGAGTAGTAAAACTTGAGGCTCCAAGTCCAAGTCCCACTAAGGCAGCGCTAGCTGTTGTTTTTTCTATAAATACTCTTCTTTTCATCGCTACTTTTGGGGACTATTGATCTATAAATATTCGTTGGTCTTTAGGAACAGGAAGGCTATCAGCCGTTTTGAAATAATCAATCAAGACGTCTCGAAGTTTGTAATTCAAATCAAGGCGCTCAATGCCTTTTTTAAAGAAGAGCATATTGTCTCCGCCGTTGGCTAAATAATCATTTGTGCCCACCCTATAATTTTTTGTAAGATCAAAATCGAGCCCTTGTATTTTTATTTTTTCTGGTGTTTTATCTTTTGAGACAGTAAATTGAATGCCCGATATGGGATGCGGTTTGTGTTCGATAATTAAATAATTGAGTAATTCGAGCACCTGTTCACCTTTTAATGTAACTACAGTCAGGTTGTTTTCAAAGGGCATCATTTCGTAGGCATTTCTAGCAGTAACAGTGCCTTTGGGAATAATTGAGCGAATTCCGCCGCTGTTAAGTAAAATAAAATCTAGATTTTTTTGGTGATTTTCCTGCAAGAGCGCAGAACCTTTTAAGAAAGTTACATCGGCAAAGAAGTTGCCAATTGAAGTTTGCCACTCGCCAGTTTTGTCGAGCGTTTCTGGTGCAAAAGCCAATTCTTTGCTCAAATCTCGATCAATGGAATCTTTGTAGGGGGAAATCATTTTGTTAATTACGGAATCTTCTTTGAACTCAGCCAGTAGTTTAAGTTCTTTCCCGTCTATTTTGTTTACCCAAAGTTTTTTTGGTTCACAAGAAAACAGAAAAATAAATGTTAAGAATAAAACAAAATGCCACAATAGGCCGTTATACTTTTTTAGTTTTGACATCGGTTTTGCTGCTTATTTATGTAAATTTGTTTCCAAGTAAAAGTACTATGTTTTTAAATTATATAAAGGATTTTTTCGCCCTAAAATTGATCAAAAAGAGTCT
>JAPLEX010000085.1:20386-26710 GCA_026390995.1 Flavobacterium sp. | reverse complement strand
GTCTTTCTAATGTGAAGATATCAGAAACCGAATCCAAAGTAAAAACTGTTGGTATTTTGTTTGATGAAACCTATTTTAACGAAAAAGAAGCCTTGGTTGAATCCTTAATTTCCTATGGAATTCAAGCGGATAAGGTGTTTACCTTAGTGTACAAAGATATCATCAAAAAAAACGAAACCTTTGATTACCCTACATTTAGTCACAAAGACATGAGCTGGAAAGCTACCTTCGAAAATTCGGATGTAAAAGAATTTGTTTCCCAGCGCTTTGATTTGCTAATCAATTACTATGACATGCCAAAATCGCCATTATTGGTGGCAAGCAATCAATCTAAGGCGCTATTTAAAGTAGGTTTTGCTTCAATAGACAAAAAATTAAATCATTTTATAATCAATACCACCGCCGAAAAACACGAGGTATTCCTGTCAGAATTAGTAAAATATTTAAAAATACTAAACAAACTATAACATATGCAAGCATTAGTAGGAACTGGCGTTGCTCTGGTAACTCCATTTAAAAAAGATTTTTCAGTCGATGTAGATGCCTTAACCCGAATTGTAAACTTTCAACTAGACAACGGAATTGATTATTTGGTTGTCTTGGGAACCACTGCCGAAAACGCTACCTTATCTCCTGAGGAAAAAAACCTTGTAATTCAAACCATAATCAAAGCCAATAACGGCCGATTGCCATTGGTCTTAGGGGTAGGAGGCAACGATACAGCCAAGGTAATTCACGAATTACAAACCCGAGATTTATCTCCGTTTGTGGCCGTGCTTTCGGTATCTCCCTATTACAATAAACCAACTCAAGAAGGTATTTACCAGCATTTTAAAGCCATCGCGTTGGCTTCTCCCAAACCCATAATTGTATACAATGTGCCCGGCCGAACGGCAAGCAATATGTTGCCCGCTACCGTTATCCGGTTAGCAACCGATTTTTCAAACATTGTCGCCATCAAAGAAGCAGCAGGCGATCTCGTTCAAGCCATGAAGTTGTTGCAACATAAACCTTCAGGATTTCATGTAATATCGGGCGACGACATGATTACCTTGCCTATGATTTTAGCCGGTGGAAGTGGAGTGATCTCTGTAATTGGCGAAGGTTTTCCCAAACAGTTTTCGGCGATGGTGCGCTTGGGCTTGGCGCGTAAAGCAGATGAAGCCTATGCGCTGCACTACAAACTAGCCGATGCGATAGATTTAATTTTTGAACAAGGGAATCCGGCGGGAATTAAAGAAGTCTTTCACATCCTCGGATTGTCAGAGAATACAGTCCGTTTGCCTTTGGTAAATGTCGATGAGTCCTTGCACACTAAATTGACAACATTTATCAAAAATCTATCCATTTAGGCGGTGCATTATGGACTAAAAAAAATATTTTGTAATCCGTATTTTATAACTAAATTTGCCCTTCGTTTTTGAGCGACACAATGGCTTGTAAATCAATAATACCCGATTCAATTAAATGAAAAAAATCCTCGTTTTATGGTTGGTTGCAGTTGCACTTTTTTCGTGCAGTCCCTATCAAAAAGCATTGAAATCAGAAGATGTTGCTGTGAAGTTTGATATGGCTACCATTCAATACGACAAAGGCAAATACAACAAAGCCATTCGTCTGTTTGAACAAATTGCGCCCAGTTACCGAGGGAAACCGCAAGCCGAGAAGATGTTTTATCTATTTTCTCAAGCCTATTACAAAACCGAACAATATTATTTAGCCGGCTACCAATTTGAGAATTTTGCCTCTAGCTACCCCAAAAGTGAAAAGCTAGAAGAAGCTTCTTTTTTGAGCGCCAAATGCTATTCAAAATTATCACCGGTCTATAGTTTAGATCAAACCGATACGTTTAAGGCAATTACCAAATTGCAAGCCTTTATCGACGATTTTCCAAATTCGGAAAACATGGCGGAAGCCAACGCAGTGTTAAGAATTCTTACCGATAAAGTAGAGAAAAAGGTGTTCGAAAACGCCAAACAATACAATACCATTTCTGATTACAAATCGGCGTTGGTTGCCTTGGATAATTTTATTGACGAATACCCGGGTACGAAATTCAAAGAAGATGCTTTGTATTACAAATTGGATTCGTCTTACTATTTGGCTATAAATAGCGTGGCCACCAAAATGCAAGAGCGTTTACAAAATGCCAAAACCGCTTATGCTATCTTGATTAAATTCAACGAGAATACCAAATACAAAGTAAAAGCCGATGAAATGTTGGCCAAAATAGAAACTGATTTACAACAATACGCTAAATAAAAAAAGTCATGGATTTAAAGAAAACCAATGCGCCAGTAAACACCATAACCTACAACAAAACGGTTATTGAAGAGCCTACTGGAAATGTGTACGAAGCAATTACAATTATGGCCAAACGCGCCAATCAAATCAATTCGGAGATCAAGAAAGAATTGACAGAGAAATTAGAAGAATTTGCAACCTACAACGACAGTTTGGAAGAAGTTTTCGAAAACAAAGAACAAATTGAGGTTTCTAAGTTTTACGAAAAATTACCAAAACCACATGCCTTGGCTGTTCAAGAATGGATGGATGGTAAAATTTACCACCGAGAAGGCACTAAATAATACCTACGACTAATGTCAGTTTTACGCGGGAAAAAAATTGTACTGGGAATTTCTGGTGGCATTGCCGCATATAAAACTGCATCTTTAGTTCGTCTTTTCATCAAAGCAGGTGCCGAGGTCCAAGTGATAATGACACCTGCTTCTGTAGATTTTGTGACGCCGCTCACCTTGGCTACTCTTTCTAAAAGACCCGTTTACTCTACCATTTACAATCAGCCGGATCCTGCACTTCAGGAGGATCATCCCACTTGGAACAAGCACGTAGATCTAGCACTTTGGGCCGATTATATGCTCGTTGCACCTGCTACTGCCAATACCTTGGCTAAAATGGCGCAAGGCAATTGCGACAATTTATTGCTTGCGGTGTATTTGTCGGCCAAATGTCCGGTGTATTTTGCGCCGGCCATGGATTTGGATATGTACAAACACCCAACTACCTTGGCCAACTTTGCCACATTAACTTCTTTTGGACATGTTTTAATTCCTGCCGAAACAGGCGAATTGGCTAGTGGTTTGTCGGGCGAAGGGCGCATGGCCGAACCCGAAAATATCGTTGCTTTTATGGAAGCCGATATCGCCAACCTACTGCCCCTTAAAGGCAAAACAATTTTAATCACTGCGGGCCCCACCTTTGAAGCGATTGATCCCGTTCGATTTATCGGAAATCATTCTACCGGTAAAATGGGGTTTGATATTGCTAAAGCGGCTATTTGTAAAGGCGCTCAGGTAATATTGATAACAGGCCCCACACACTTAGACCTACAAGATGATGCTTGTACACTGATACGCGTGATGTCGGCTGCACAAATGTATGCCGCTTGCCAGGAACATTTTACAGCAGTTGATGTAGCCATTTGTGCTGCTGCGGTAGCCGATTATCGTCCGGCAGAAATTGCGCTACAAAAAATTAAAAAAAGTGCAGACGAATTGAATTTGACACTCGAAAAAACCCAGGACATTTTAGCTTCTTTAGGACTCGCAAAAACCAAGCAAGTAGTTGTTGGCTTTGCCTTAGAAACCGAAAATGAAATTGAACATGCGATAGCAAAAATTCAGAAAAAAAACTTAGATTTGATCGTTTTGAATTCGCTTCAAGACGAAGGTGCGGGCTTTGGAAAACCAACTAATAAAGTGACTTTTATTGACCGAGAATTGCAAATTACCCCAATGCCTTTGAAATCAAAAGAAGCGGTTGCCGATGATTTACTAAACATTTTAATTGCAAAATACTATGCGTAATTACCTGATATATTTGGTGTTAATTGTTAATGGCAGTGTTTATGCACAAGAATTAAATTGCACTGTGAAAGTAAATGCCGATCAAATTGCGGGCACCAACAAACAAGTTTTTAAAACACTTGAAAAAGCATTAAATGATTTTGTAAACAAAACCGAATGGACCGGGCAGGAATATAAAGCCAACGAACGCATCAATTGTTCAATGAACATCAATGTTTCTGAATTTGACACCAATAATTTTAAGGCCTCTATTCAAGTAGAATCCTCTCGGCCAATTTATAATTCCACCTATTCTTCGCCGGTGTTCAATTTTAATGACAAGGAGTTTAGTTTTGATTACATCGAATTTCAAAATTTGATTTTTAATCCTACTTCATTTGATTCTAATTTAGTTTCGGTTATTTCATTTTATAGCTTTATTATCATTGGTTTAGATGCCGATACATTTGCCTTAAACGGAGGAAGCAACTACCTGGAAAACGCCCGTGAAATATTAACCACAGCACAAGGAAGTAACTACAAAGGGTGGAACCAAGGCGAAAGCAACCAAAACCGTTATTTTTTACTCACCGATTTGCTTTCCCAAACCTTTTCGCCCTACAGAGAAGCTTTGTTTCAATACCATTTTGATGGATTAGACACCATGCACCAAGATCCCAAAGGGGCAAAAGTAAAAATAGAGGAAGCTGTAAAAAACGTGACCGATCTATATAAAGTGCGACCCAATGCTTTTTTAATGCGTGTGTTTTTTGATGCCAAAGTAGATGAAATAGTTTCCTTATTTTCGGGCGGACCCAAAATGAATGTGGCTGAATTAATTAGCACCTTAAATCAAGTTTCGCCGATCAATGCCTCAAAATGGGCCACAATTAAATATTAGCTAAAACCAACCTATACAACTTTGATTACCTCGTTATCCATCAATAACTATGCATTGATCGAAAAATTAGCCATTGATTTTTCGGAAGGATTCACTAGTATAACTGGGGAGACTGGCGCAGGTAAATCGATATTATTGGGGGCTTTGGGTTTGGTTTTGGGCAAACGAGCCGATTTATCTTCCCTGAAAAATAAAGAGGAAAAGTGTGTCATCGAAGCCCATTTTTCTATAGAGAACTACCATTTAGAAGATTTTTTTACTCAAGCCAACCTCGATTATGAAGCCCACACCATCATCCGTCGAGAAATTTTACCCTCGGGCAAATCAAGGGCTTTTGTGAATGATACACCAGTAAACTTGCAAGAACTGCAGGATCTCAGCGAGTTTTTGTTGGATATACACTCGCAAAATGAAACGCAAGAGCTATCGGAGGAAAAAACACAATTTCAAATTATTGATGCCGTAGCCAAAAACCAACCTATTTTGCTAGACTACCAACAGCAACTAAAAGCGTACAAAATAACTTTAGCCGAAATAGCGGAAGTAGAAGATCTTAAAAAAAATATAATTAAGGAACAAGATTACACTGCCTTTTTATTGGCTGAATTGCAATCAATTCCGTTGGATCAGATAGATGTCGAGGCAGAAGAAACCAAGGCACAAGCTCTGTCTAATGTGTCTACGATTAAGGAAAATTTATCAAAGTCGCATACTCTTGCCGACCAAGATTCAATAGGTGTGTTGGCGCAATTGGCCGAGATGAAAACGGTCTTGCAACGCATAGCCGGATTTTCTGTAGAATACAACCAATTGTTTGAACGCATCACCGCTTCGTATATTGAGATTAAAGATGTGGTCGGAGAAATCGAATCGGCTCTCGATTTGGTTAACGAAGATCCTGCAGCCTTAGAATCGATTCAACAACTTTTGCAACAAGTATATACATTACAAAAAAAACACCAAGTAAATTCATTGGCTGAATTGTGTGCCCTACGCGAAGAGCTAGAAGCCAAGGTTAGTTCGGCTGCGCACTTGGATGAAACCTTAGCTCGTTTGGCGATAAATAAATCCAAGTACGAAAACCAATTGGACCAACTTTCGGATACGCTTCATGCCAATCGTATACAAACAATTCCCCTTCTAATTGCGCAATGGACAACCCTGCTTGCTGATTTGGGCATGCCGGCCGTGCGATTTGACATGCAATTAGTGCCCAAAGACACCTATTTGCCCAACGGGAAAGAGAGTTTGCAGTTTTTGTTTTCGGCCAACAAAGGCAGTGAATTAGGCTTGTTAAAAAAGGTGGCCTCTGGGGGCGAAATGTCACGAATCATGTTGGCTACCAAAGCAATTCTAGCCAATTACACCCAATTGCCTACCTTGATTTTTGATGAAATTGATACGGGAGTTTCGGGCGAAATTGCCACAAAAATGGCCTTAATCATGGCGCAAATGAGTGCCAACAGACAAGTGTTTGCCATTACGCATTTGCCTCAAATTGCAGCCAAAGGACAAACGCATTTCAAGGTGTATAAAGTGGCGCAGGAAGCCAATACCCAAACCCAAATTAAGCAGCTAAGTGATGAGGAACGCGTGCTTGAATTGGCTGAAATGTTA
>JAPLEX010000085.1:0-20370 GCA_026390995.1 Flavobacterium sp. | reverse complement strand
AAGTATATTTGTGGCCTTATAATTAACACACTAACTTTTCACCATATAATTTCATTCGTATGATTATAGAACCTAGAATGCGCGGATTCATTTGCCTCACGGCTCACCCCGATGGTGCCGCTCAAAATGTAAAAAATCAGATTGCTTATATCAAATCAAAAGGACCAATTGCAGGTGCCAAAAAAGTATTGGTCATTGGTGCATCAACAGGTTTTGGTTTGGCATCTCGTATTAGCAGTGCATTTGGATCGGATGCTGCAACAATTGGTGTTTTCTTTGAAAAACCACCTGTTGATGGCAAAACCGCTTCTCCAGGCTGGTACAATTCAGCTGCCTTCGAAACTGAAGCACATAAATCGGGTTTGTATGCCAAAAGTATTAATGGCGATGCATTTTCAGATGAAGTAAAAAAACAAACGATCGATTTAATCAAACAAGATTTAGGACAAGTAGATTTAATTATATACAGTTTGGCTTCTCCGGTGCGTATGCATCCCAAAACAGGCGTCTTGCACCGTTCGGTATTGAAACCAATTGGACAAGTCTATGCCAATAAAACCGTCGATTTTCATTCAGGAAATGTGACCAATGTATCCATCGAGCCCTGTGCTGGAGATGATATTGAAAATACAGTTGCCGTTATGGGCGGTGAAGATTGGGCCATGTGGATCGAAGCTTTAAAAGCCGAAAATTTACTGGCACCGGGTGTACAAACAATTGCCTATTCTTATATTGGGCCAGCCTTAACTGAACCAGTCTATAGAAAGGGAACAATCGGTAAAGCCAAAGATCACTTGGAGGCCACTGCATTTAGCATTACAAAAGAGTTGGAGTCTATTCATGGTAAAGCCTTTGTTTCGGTAAATAAAGCCTTGGTAACCCAAGCAAGTTCAGCGATTCCTGTAATTCCCTTGTACATTTCCTTGCTTTATAAAATCATGAAAGCCGAAGGAATTCACGAGGGCTGTATTGAACAAATTCAACGGTTGTACCAAGATCGTTTATTTACAGGTAAACCCGTTCCGGTTGACGAGCAGGGAAGAATTCGCATTGACGATTGGGAAATGCGCCCAGATGTGCAAGCCAAAGTGGCCGAATTATGGTTGCAAGCTAGCACAGAGAATTTAGCCGAAATTGGTGATTTAGCAGGTTATCGTAAAGATTTTTACAACCTATTCGGATTTGATTTTCCTGAAGTAGATTATGCTGCAGAAGCGGATGAAAATGTAGGAGTACCGAGTATTTCATAATTTATAAAGTAAGACACGATATAATAAGCCACCTATTTTAGTCTGCTTTTAAGCATTAACACATTTGATGTATGAAAAAATTACTACTTGCACTTGTATTGATATCGGCTCAGGGATATGCTCAATCGGTATCGGGCTATCTTTTTTCGCAAACTACCGAAGCCTACACGGCTGTAGTAGGAACCAATTCGACCGCTACAGGGGATGACGGAATACAAAACAACATTGCTTTTGGTTTCCCGTTCAATTTTGGTGGAGTAATTTATTCCACGTTTAGTCTAAGTACCAACGGTTGGATTCGTTTAGGAAGTGATGTTAATGGACAATCGTGGGTAAACAATCTTTCGCCAACAAATCCTCAAAATCCGTTAATTGCTGCTTTTTGGGATGACCATAACAGAACTACTGGAGCGATTCAATTTGCTGCAGGAGGAACTGCGCCATTTCGGTTCATGGAAATTAGTTGGGACAACATCAACATCGGGAATGGGGGAGCCGTGAGTCCTAATGCATTTGCCTCGTTTAAAATGGTCTTGCACGAAACAACCGGAATTATCGAATTTGTATACAGCAATACCCTAAACAGTACAGGTGGTCTAACGGCATCCATTGGTTTGGTTGATGCCACGTCGTTTTTGAGTGTCAATCCAACGTCAATACCGTCTACTACTTCTAGCATATTTGCCAACAATACCATTACCAATCCTCAATTTTTACTTGGTCAAAAAATGGTGTTCACTCCACAACCTTATTGCAATGGATTGCCCGCGCCAGGAAATACCTTATCGACTTCACAAAATTTATGTGATGGATTCCCCTTTAATTTAAGTTTAGAAAATCCAAGTAGTGATTTTGGTATTTCCTACCAATGGGAATCGTCCACAGATGGTGTAACCTACAATCCCATTGCCAATGGATTCTCTTCTCAATTAAGCACAACGCAGTATGGAACCCATTGGTACCAGTGTGTGGTTTCTTGTGGAGCAAGTACTCAAATTAGTACGCCAATATTGGTAACAGCTACTCCGTCAGTAATTTGTTATTGTGTGCCTACCTATACCAATGGGAAAACCGATGGCGATTTGATCTCTAACATTACCATTACTGGTACAACCTTGTCTAATAATACGGGTACAGCACCTGTAAATCCTTCGTACACTCATTTTACGGGTTTACCCAATTACACGGCTACTTTATTTCCGGGTGTATTGTATGAAATTAATGTTACGGTAGGAACCTATCAGCAGCAAAATGTTGCCGTTTGGATCGATTACAACGATGATTTTGTATTTGCACCAGAAGAACGAGTTGGGTATACCTTGACCGAAATTGGCTCTAACGAAACGGGCATTTTTTCAATTTTATTGGATTGTACCGCTCCATCGGGTATGCATAGAATGCGGGTGCGAGATGTATGGAATACCGAAGCCGCAACAATAGATCCTTGTGCCAATTATGGCTATGGCGAAACCGAAGATTACGACATCATGATCGAAGGATTCGCGGGTTGTGTTGCTCCCTTTGGTACTGCAGTAACCAATATCAATACCATTTCAGCCACACTCAGTTGGGAAACCGGATGTGGTCATGTTTCTTGGGATGTGTATGTAGGACCTGCCGGTGGAGGATTGCCCGCTAATGCAACTTACACCAATGTAAGCAGTCCGTTTTTAGTAACTGGTTTAACCCCATTTACCGAATATGAATTTTATGTGCGTGCCAATTGTGATACCAATGGACTAAGTGATTGGTCAACGAGTACCCTATTTTCAACGCTTCCTTTAGCTGTTCCAAATGATGAATGCATCAATGCCACACCGCTAATTCCTGGAGGCACATTTCAAGAACATGCAGTAATTGCGACCAATGTGGGTGCAACAAAATCGGTAGGTGCACCGGCACCTACTTGCGCGGTATTTGGTTTTGGTGGTGACGTATGGTTTAGTACCGTTGTTCCTGCTGACGGAAATATAACTATAGAAACGCAAGCTGATCCGGGTTCTCCCTTACTAGATACTGGAATTACTGTTTTTTCTGGAGATTGTTCTGCTTTAACTACCCTGGGTTGTAATGATGATGTTGGGACTACTTCGTTTTCAAGGTTGTCTCTAACCGGGCTCACACCCGGCTCTACGATTTATGCCCGAGTATGGGAATATGCCAACGATACCTTTGGAACATTTCAAGTGTCAGCCTGGAATACGGCCTTGTCTTCCACCGCATTTGAGAAAAATAAGTTGAACTATTTCCCTAATCCTGCATCCGACAACATGAACGTTTCGTATGTACAAGCCATTCAACAAGTAACGATTTATTCGGTTTTAGGAGAAACGCTCTTTACTGCGAATTTTGATGCAAATCAAGTTCAATTTTCGGTGTCTCAATTGCCTGTCGGAACCTATTGGATGAAAATAGAATCGAACAAACAATTTCAAGTTGTTCCATTTATAAAAAAATAACGGCAGTTTCATCAAGCTAAAACCACTCTCGGGTGGTTTTTTTGTTTTTATTATCGATTATCTTTGCTCAAAATAACCCTATGTTTTTTTCGATCATAATCCCGGTTTATAATCGTCCAGATGAAGTCAGTGAACTCCTCACAAGCCTCACCCAAACCACCTATGCCTATCCTTTTGAGGTGGTAATTATAGAAGATGGATCTACTATTCCTTGTGAAACTGTAGTTGCTCAATTTCGATCTTTACTTACTATTTCCTATTACTTTACGGAAAATTCGGGTCCTGGTAATTCCCGCAATTTTGGAATGCAACAAGCCAAAGGAGAATATTTCATAATTTTTGATTCGGATTGCATCATTCCAGCGGGCTATTTAAACGAAGTGATGCTCGAGCTAGAAACCAACTATGTCGATTGTTTTGGTGGCCCAGATCAGGCGTTAAAATCATTTACACCTATCCAAAAAGCCATAAATTTTGCCATGACCTCGGTATTAACTACTGGAGGAGTGCGTGGTGGTTCTGAAGCTATTACTAAGTTTCAGCCCCGCAGTTTCAATATGGGTATTTCCCAAAAAGCATTTGAAGTTTCAGGTGGATTTGGCAATATCCATCCTGGCGAAGACCCTGATTTAGCGATTCGCTTGTGGCAACTGGGCTATAATACCCGCTTATTTTCTAAAGCGTATGTATACCACAAACGCCGAATTGATTGGGAAAAGTTTCAACTTCAGGTGTCAAAATTTGGAAAAGCACGCCCCATTTTAAACTCCTGGTATCCGGCCTATATGAAACCCACTTTTTTCTTTCCAAGTCTTTTTATTTTAGGATTTTATTTGGCCTGTTTCCTGTTGTTATTTGCTCAAGATTGGTTGTTGAAAACTTATTTTTCATATTTTTTATTGATTTATCTAGTGGCTAGCGTGCAAACCAAAAGTTTGTATGTAGGCTATTTGTCTGTATTGGCGGTGTGGAAACAATTTCGTGGCTACGGGCATGGTTTTTTAGAATCGTTTATAAAAGTACAACTCCTTAAGCAAAAACCCGAAGCCGCTTTTCCGGCCTTATTTTTTAAAAAATGAGCAAAATCATAGGATTAACAGGCGGAATCGGCAGCGGTAAAACTACAGCAGCCAAGGAATTTGAAGTCCGTGGAATTCCGGTTTATTACGCCGACGACGAAGCCAAAAAGTTGTTGGCACAACCCGAGATCCAACAACAAGTTATTGCAGCATTTGGAAAAGAAATTGCCGAGCAGGACACCCTCAATAAAGCCAAATTAGCTGCGATTGTTTTTGCTGACGCAAGCAAAATTCAGCAACTCAATGCCCTAATTCATCCGTTGGTTCAAGCCCATTTTAAAGAATGGGTAAAAGCGCATGCCAACTTTCCGTTCCTCGTGAAAGAAGCGGCTATTTTGTTTGAAAGCGGCAGTGCCCAACATTGCGATTATGTGGTTTCAGTTCAAGCGCCAGAAATCGATCGAATTCAACGAGTTATGGCTCGAGATGCTATTTCTGAAGCTCAAGTTCTTCTTCGAATTCAAAACCAATGGACCGATGCGATGCGCGCCAAAAAAAGTGATTTTATACTAAACAATATAGACCGTAAGTCCTTGTCAAATCAAGTGAATTCAATAGTAGAAATCCTCCAAAAGTCGCTCTAAACCTGATATGTTAATATTTGGTTAATCCTCAAGTGTCCAAATGTTAAAACGATAACTTTGTTTGCATGAATAAATTGTTTTTCCGCCTCTTGATTGTGTTAATGAGTCTTTCGCTCATTGGAATCATTCTTGTTCAGGTATATTGGTTCAACACCTCATTCAAAAACAACGAAGAACAATTTGGCTTTCACGTTAAACAAGTAATTGGAAATGTAGCCGATAAGTTACAAAAAGAAGAAGCCTATACTTTTATTGATAAATACAAAAAGCTCAAGGATAGCATTGGGAAAGAACCACAAAAAAGTGATTTTTTAGAATTTGGGTATTACCAACGCGATTCGAGAACCAAAGAAACTATCATCTACTCGAATAATATTATTTCTGAAGATTTCAACATTAATTCTTCGCTCTTTGACAACAAACACGACAGCCTGAAGGTCAAAAATTTTTCGGCTAAACGCGTGACAGAAGTTATTAATGGAACCATCGATAAATCAGGATTACAGCAACACGTCGAACCCGATTTAAAGCTCGAAAAAACCGGGAAGTTGGCCATCTTAGACAACGCACAATTCGAAATATTTTTCAAAGACATTGCCAGTTTAAAACCGTTGCAAGAACGGGTATCAAATGAGAAATTACAAAAATTATTGGCCGATGAATTGGCCGAATATGGCGTGAAAACGCATTTTGAATTTGCGATTTACAGCAATGGATTGGCGACCAAAATTCATTCGGATCGTTTCCGATTTAAAAAACAGGACAGTTATGAAATTCCTGTTTTTGTAGATAACGAGGGCACCAACCAATACCAATTATTAGTGGCATTCCCGCACAAAGTAAAGTTCTTGTTTTCGGAGCTAGTTGGAATTACGTTGTTGTCAATCATCTTTACCTTAATTATTATTATCGCCTATAGCAGTGCCCTGAATCAATTAATTCGCCAACGTCAGATATCCGAAATTAAAACCGATTTCATCAACAACATGACGCACGAATTCAAAACACCCATTGCCACAATTAATTTGGCCTTAGACGCAATCAAAAACCCAAAAGTGATTCATGATCAAGAAAAAGTTGCGCGCTACTTGCAAATGATCCGAGATGAAAATAAGCGTATGCATGCGCAGGTTGAAAATGTATTGCGCATTTCCCGATTGGAAAAACGCGAATTAGAAATTAAAAAAGAAAATTACAACATACACGACCTCATTAACGAGGCCATTGAACACGTTCATTTAATTATCGAAGACCGTGAAGGCACCATTACCACTGATTTGCAAGCACTCAGAACAACAGCTTTGGTAAACGACGTGCATTTCACCAATGTTTTGGTAAATATTTTAGACAATGCCATTAAGTATTCGCCCGAACGACCAGAGATCAGCATGCATACCGAAAACGTGAAAGATTTAGTGGTGGTTACAATAAGCGACAAAGGCTTAGGTATGAGCAAGGCCGCCCAAAAACGAATTTTCGAAAAATTCTACCGGGAACATACCGGAGATATACACAATGTAAAGGGTCATGGATTAGGTTTGGCCTACGTGAAAAGCATTTTGGACGACCACAATGCACAAATTTTCGTCGAAAGCGAAAAAGGAAAAGGAAGTACATTTATCATTAAAATCCCCTTAATAAATTAAACTATACTACTATGGAAACGGCAAATAAAAAAATTCTATTGGTTGAAGATGATCAAAATTTTGGATCTATCTTAAAAGACTACTTAATGCTTAACGACTTTAATGTGGTGTTGGCAAAAAACGGCATGGAAGGCTTTGAGAAATTCAAAAAAGACACCTATGATCTGTGTATTCTTGATGTGATGATGCCCTATAAAGATGGGTATACTTTGGCCAAAGAGATCCGTGAAAAAAACAAAGAAGTGCCCATCATTTTTTTAACCGCCAAGTCCATGAAGGAAGATGTGCTAAAAGGCTATAAAGTGGGTGCCGATGATTATTTAAACAAACCCTTCGATTCTGAAGTGTTGTTGTTAAAAATCAAAGCCATTATTCAACGCAAAGCATCTGATGTAAAATCAGAACCGGCTAAATTTGAATTTCAAATTGGTGCGCTACACCTCAATGCCAAACTTAGATTCCTTACTTATAAAAATGAAGAGCCTATAAAATTATCGCCCAAGGAAAACGAATTGCTGAAAATGTTGGCCTTGTATGAAAATGACTTGATGCCAAGAGAATTAGCCCTTACCAAAATTTGGCGTGATGACAATTACTTCACTTCCCGCAGTATGGATGTGTACATCGCCAAATTGCGAAAGTATTTAAAAGTAGACGAAAACGTCGAAATTTTAAATATCCATGGAGAAGGATTTCGATTGGTAGTAAAAAATAAATCCTAAAAATAAAGGCTTCAAGAAATTGAGGCCTTTTTTATTCCCACTCAATTTGAGCTAGATAACATACTTTGTTGTCTTTTAAGACAGAGAAACTGTGTTGATTTAGGGTTTCAAGCAAATGAATATGCACTTCATCCTGCAGGTTCAATTCACTTAGAAAATTCAGTTCCAAAACTCGAATGCCTTTGTTTTGATGAAGCATTTTTGAATCTGCGTCCAAACACCATTCCAGGTATTTTACATTATTTACATGATTCACAATATCTAAATCTGACCATTGTACCTTTCTTTTGGCCACTAACTCAGCTGAGGTGGGAATTTCAATTTTACAAAATGGTTGTGAAGTACCCCGGTAGTGTTGAAACTTTTCGAAATGTTCGTGAGGCAAGGTCAAGTTTTCAGGTCGACGGCTTTGCGTATTAAACACCGCCCAAAAACTTTCTACACCAATTATTTTATTCCCGTTTAAGTACACTTCCATGGCGCGAATCGACCGCGAATTTTCTAAAGATACAATCCAGGTTTTAATGCTGATTTCATCTCTCCATCGCGGTATTTTATCAATTTCTACACGCATTCTGCTCAATACCCACGCCTGATTATGTACTTGCATGTCGGTAAAACTGATTCCACCCAGTTCGGCATGTTCGGCTGCGGTGAGTTGCAATAAATTGCACAAATCGGGGTACTTTAGTTTTCCGCTTGGGTCACAAAGGGTGAAATTTATTTCCCATTTTTTTTCAAATACAGCGCTAAAGTTTTCTGCTATAGGCATGTTAGAATTAATTTCTTTTCGAGTTAATGTAGTCCAATATACTTGCGGTAGGGGATTGGTAGTCAAACCATTGAATATCGGCATTGCGTTTAAACCAAGTGAGTTGGCGTTTGGCATAGCGCCGTGTGTTTTGTTTGATGGCATCTACGGCTTCAGATAAGGAGCAGTTTCTATTCAAGTGGGCAAATAATTCTTTGTAGCCTACGGTTTGTAAAGCGTTATTATCCTGTTCGTCTTGAAGTGCTATAACTTCTTGTACTAATCCTTTTTCCATCATCTGATCCACGCGCAAATTAATGCGTTCGTAAAGTACTTCACGCGGAGCATCGAGTCCGATGAGAATTGGGGTGAAGTTTCGAATAACGCTTACTTGCTGTAAAAAACTCGAATAAGGTTTTTTAGTTCCTACACACACCTCCACAAATCTCATCAAACGCTGCGGGTTTTGTAGGGTTTGCGGATTTTCAGTTTGTATAGTTTGATAATATGCGGGGTCCAAGCGTTTCAATTCGTTTTGTAGGTATTCAATTCCTTGTGCGGCATAGTGCGCTTGAATTGACTCGCGGATGGATACCTCAATAGGAGGGAAAGTATCCAAACCATATAATACAGCATTCACATACAAACCCGAACCGCCTACCATAATGGCTGTATTTGATTTGGTATAAAGTTCATCCAATTTGGCAATGGCCTCTTTTTCAAATGCACCCACATTGTAGGATTCACGAATAGATTTGTGTTGAATAAAATGATGCGGTGCAGCTGCCAATTCATCCGGTTCAGGAACTGCAGTGCCAATGCGCATTTCTTTGTAAAATTGTCGGCTGTCACAGGAAAGTATTTCACAACCTAAGGCTTGCGCCAAGGCTATGCTGTGTGCGGTTTTGCCAATGGCAGTAGGTCCTACAACAACAATCAGGTAGTTCATGAATAGGAAATAATTTTCATATTGGGGTTGCGTCGCAAATGGCCTTGAATAATGGTTTGCGTATCGCGGTTATTTTGCATGGGTATCAAAAGGGTTTTTAAGATGTCCAAGTTGGTGATTTGGTAATTCAAATCTACAAAAGCATAGCCTTTATAAATCCCATTTTCTAGGAGTACCACGCTGCGTTCCCCTGTTTTTCTACCTCGATCTACAATAGCAAAAGTTTTGGAATGAAAGTTATTTTTGGCTATAAAATCTTCTACACGGGCATTGTAGGTTTCTGGAGCGACCTTCCCAATACAGGCCCCGTCGCACTCGCTAATGGTGTATTGAAAACAATGGGCTTTGGTCTCGTACAGTCCGGTGTATTTTTGACACAAATTATAATGCGAAGTTATCCGAAACAAGGCGTTTTTGGCATCTTGTATGGTGGTAAATGAGGTAATTTCTTTTTTGCGGTAATCTGTTTTTTGTAGCATTAATCGCAAGTATCCATCGGGATTTTGCGCTGGATATAACGCCCATTGAAACAAACTCTTGCGTTGCGAACGGTTGTGAATGGGTTTGTGTACCTTGATTTCGTCGCTTTCTTTGAGCAGGGCAATCAATTCGCTGCCGGTTTCTTCGTAGCGCACTTCGGCTACTTCCAATTGTATTTTTTTACTCTTGTTGGTGATTCCTGTAAAATGCTGATTGACCCGTTTTTTGATATTCTTACTCTTGCCAATATACAAGATACTTCCGTCTTTTCGGTGCATGTAATACACGCCAGTTTGCGATGGAATTTGGTCTAATAAAATCGCCAAATTTGCACTCATCCCTTTTTCAACAATAGATTTCACTACTTCTTTTACAATGGTTTTCTCTACATCTTTATCCAACAACAACTGAAACAATTTGGTGGTAGCCAAAGCATCTCCACTCGCGCGGTGTCTGTCGGCCATCGGAATCCCCAGTGCGCGAACTAATTTGCCTAAACTATAAGACAGTTGATCGGGCAGGAGCAATTTGGAAAGTTCAACCGTGCAAATGGTTTTGGCTTCATAGGGATAACCTAATCTTCTGAATTCAGTGCGGAGAATTCGGTAATCAAATTCGGCGTTGTGGGCTACTAGTATGCAATCTTGGGTGATTTCGATGATGCGTTTGGCCACTTCATGAAACTTGGGTGCCGAGCGCAACATGGCATTGTTAATACCCGTGAGTTTCACTACAAAAGGTTGTATGGGTTTCTCCGGATTAACCAAACTAATGAACTGGTCCACAATTTGGGTGCCGTCGTGTTTGTATATCGCAATTTCGGTAATGCCTTCTTCATTAAATTGGCCACCCGTGGTTTCTATATCTAAAATTGCGTACACCTCTTTGTTTTTTGATTTGTTAGCGATTGCCAAATATACTACTTCCAATCCGCACCATGTTGCTGCCACAAGCGATGGCCAAGGCATAATCACCGCTCATGCCCATCGATAAAATCTGCAAATTAACTTGAGCAGTTGGTTTATTTTTCAAAGAATCAAAGTGGGATTTCAGTTGGTTAAATTCGGTTTTGATTTGGGTGGTATCAGACGTAAATGAAGCCATGCCCATTAATCCTGCTATATTGATGTTGGAATAAGGTGCAAAGGCATTGGCATCAAAAGCAGCCAATAGTTCTTGTTCATCAAAGCCAAATTTGGTTTCTTCTTGGGCGATGTGCACCTGCAACAAACAATTGATAATGCGGTTGTTTTTGGCCGCTTGTTTGTTGATTTCGTCCAATAACGATAGTCGGTCTACTCCATGTATGAGCGACACATACGGCGCCATAAATTTCACCTTGTTGCTTTGCACGTGGCCAATCATGTGCCAAGAAATGTCTTTGGGCAAGTGTTCCCATTTCTCGGTCATTTCTTGAATTTTGTTTTCTCCAAATAGGCGCTGTCCTGCGGCGTACGCTTCCTGCAAATCGGCAATAGGTTTAGTCTTAGAAACCGCTACCAAGCTCACTTCTTGGGGTAAAGAAGCGCGAATTGCATGCAAGTTTTGCGCGATCGACATAGGCGATTTGTTGAGGCTAGTGCCGATTATTTCAAAAATTGCGCCGCTACTTTCTCGGCTTTTTTGCTTTCGGCATAATTATAAAATCCTTCACCAGATTTTACGCCCAGTTTCCCGGCGCGTACCATATTCACCAACAAAGGACAAGGCGCATATTTGGGGTTTTTAAATCCATCGTACATCACATGTAAGATGGCCAAACACACATCCAATCCAATAAAATCAGCCAATTGCAAGGGTCCCATCGGATGAGCCATCCCCAATTTCATTACCGTATCAATTTCATACACACCCGCCACACCATTGTACAGCGTTTCAATGGATTCATTAATCATCGGCATTAAAATACGGTTGGCCACAAAGCCAGGGTAATCATTTACTTCAACGGGTACTTTGCCCAGTTTTTCGGATAATTGCATGATGGTTTGCGTTACGGCATCCGAGGTGTTGTATCCGCGAATAATCTCGACCAATTTCATAATCGGCACGGGATTCATAAAGTGCATGCCAATCACGCGCTCAGGGTGCGATACAACAGCACCAATTTGGGTAATGGAAATTGAAGATGTATTGGTAGCCAAAATAGTAGAATGGCTGCAGTACTCGTTGAGTTTTTTGAAGATATCTAATTTTAAGTTTACATTTTCTGTAGCTGCTTCGACCACGAGATCTGCACCAACTACTCCATCTTGCATATCGGTGTAGGTGATGATGTTGCCAATCGTAGCCAATTTATCGGCTTCGGTAATACTTCCTTTGGCTACCATGCGATCTAAGTTGCTGGCAATGGTTGCCATTCCTCGATCTAAAGATTGCTCCGAAATATCAATGAGTTTTACGGTAAATCCACTTTGTGCAAAGGTGTGGGCAATTCCATTCCCCATGGTTCCTGCTCCAATTACTGCAATTTGTTTCATAGTTTAAAATTAAGATTGTTGTTCCATACTGGCTATGATTTGATAGGCTACCCGAAGGGCATTGGTTCCGTCTTCTAAAGATACCACTGGAGTTGTATGCTGTTGAATGGCGTCGGCAAACGATTCCAATTCGTCTAATATGGCATTGTTTTGGGTTACATCGGGGTTGGCAAAATAGATTTGTTTTTTGACCCCTTCGGCATTTTGCAAGATGATGTCAAAATCACCCGGTTGTTCGGGAGCGTCTTTCATTTTGACCACTTCGCATACTTTGTCGAGAAAATCAACCGAAATGTAGGCGTCTTTTTGAAAGAAACGCGATTTGCGCATGTTTTTCATCGAGATGCGACTGGCCGTTAGATTGGCCACGCAGCCGTTTTCAAATTCGATGCGTGCATTGGCAATATCCGGTGTTTCACTAATTACCGAAACTCCGCTGGCATGTACTGATTTTACCGGCGAATTTACCACACTCAAGATGGCATCGATGTCGTGGATCATTAAATCCAACACCACCGGCACGTCTGTTCCGCGAGGATTGAATTCGGCTAAACGATGTGTCTCAATAAACATCGGGTTTTCGATCATATGTTTGGTGGCTAAAAAAGCAGGATTAAATCGTTCTACGTGTCCTACTTGGCCCTTTACTTGGTATTTAGCAGCCAAGACCATAATTGCTTCGGCTTCATCAACGGTGGTCGCGATGGGTTTTTCGATAAACAAATGTTTGCCTGCCTTAATTGTGGCTTCGGCACAACTAAAATGTGCTAGAGTTGGTGTTACAATATCTACCACATCGGCAGCGGCGATCAAACTTTCTCGGGAGGGAAATAAGGTATAGCCAAATTCAGCAGCCACTTGTTGGGCATTGGTTTCGTTTTCGTCAAAAAAACCAATCAATTCATATTTGTCTGATTGATTTAACAACCGCAAATGGATTTTCCCCAAGTGTCCAGCACCCAACACGCCAACTTTTAACATAGCCATAAAATTTGAGGCAAAAATAGGAATTAATTGAGAATAGCTTGGGCAAGAATAGGATTAATTTCGGCTTTTTATCTTGCATTTTGTAGGGCAAGTTGTCTTTTGTTTGTTATTTTTACGCCCAGTTTAATCCCATTCCGTTGAGAAACACCGCCAAACATCAAGGTCTTAGAAATCAGTTAGTTGCTCAGTTACAAAGCAAAGGAATTACCGATGCTGCGGTTTTGGCAGCTATCGCCAAAGTACCTCGGCACTTGTTTTTGAATTCGAGTTTTGAGGATTATGCCTATCAAGACAAAGCTTTTCCGATTGGTGCCGACCAAACCATTTCTCAACCTTATACCGTTGCGTTTCAATCGCAGCTATTGGCCATTGAACCAGATCATAAAATTCTTGAAATTGGCACCGGATCGGGCTATCAAACCGCCATTTTGTGTGAGTTGGGCGCTAAAGTATACAGCATAGAACGGCAAAACGAATTGTTTAAGCAGACCAGTATCTTGTTGCCGAAACTAGGCATTCGTCCCAAACATTTATCTTTTGGCGATGGATACAAAGGCTTGCCCAATCACGCTCCTTTTGACAGCATCATCGTCACAGCTGGTGCACCCAGTATTCCGCAGGCCTTAATGGCTCAATTGAAGATTGGTGGAAAGTTGGTAATCCCTGTGGGCGAAACCCAGCTAATCATGACGCTCTTAATTCGAAAAAACGAAACCCAATTTGAGAAACACGAACATGGCGAATGCCGATTTGTGCCCTTGTTGGAAGATAAAAATTAAATATCATGCGTAAACTTCTTTTCTTACTTATTCCATTTCTTGGTTTTTCACAAGGATATACTAGTTATTTTACTGGAAATCCAAGTAATATAACAGTTAATACTGAATTTGGTGTTTGCCTCATGGGAGGTGCAACAGAACATGACAATGCTATGAGGTGGTTGTTGCAAAAAGCCAACGGTGGTGATGTTGTGGTTTTGCGTTCCTCAGGCAGTAATGGCTATAATGATTATTTGTATTCTGAATTGGGAGTGCCGGTAAATTCGGTTGAGACATTGGTTATCACATCGGTTGAGGGTGCTATTAATCCATATGTTTTAGATAAAGTAGCCAATGCTGAAATGATCTGGTTTGCGGGTGGTGATCAATACAATTATGTTTCGTTTTTCAAGGATAATGCGTTAGAAGATTTACTTAATCAGCACGTTTCTGTTAAGCAGGCGCCTATTGGCGGTACAAGTGCTGGAATGGCAATATTAGGTGGAAAATATTTTTCGGGAGCTAACGGCACAATAACATCGGCCACAGCCATGAGTAATCCCTACCATCCAAATGTTACTCTTGAAGGATATGACGGAACGCCTACACCCACTTTTTTGAGTATTCCTTTTTTGCGAAATGTAATTACAGATACGCATTATGACAATCGAGATAGAAAGGGCAGACATGTAACATTCATGGCGCGAATCAAGTTATTCACATCAATATATGGAATTGCTTCAAATGAGTATGTTGCTGTATGTATAGGAAATGATGGCAAAGCCTATGTTTATGGCGATTATCCTAATTATGATGAGTTTGCCTATTTTATTCAACCCAATTGTGATGCTTTAAATACAATAGAAAACTGCCAAGATGGACAAGCCTTAACATGGAATTATGGTGGACAAGCCTTACGGACCTATAAAGTGCCCGGGACCATGAATGGAACGCATTATTTTGATATTAATGTTTGGGAAGATGGAGTTGGAAGTGGAGGAAGTTGGGAAAATTGGTCGGTAAACAATGGCATTTTTAATGCGGTAAGCGCTCTACCATTTACATGTAGTCCGTTAAGTGGTTCTTTATTTACTGAAAATTCAATTTTTCTTTTTCCAAATCCAGTGCAGCAAACTTTATATATTGAAGGTGTTTCTAATGCCGAGTACACTATTTATGATTCCACAGGCAGAGAAACTACAAATTTGTGTGCGGTTAACCTAAATGCAATACAAGTTTCAGGTCTTTCAAGTGGATTTTATTTTGTAAAAATTAAGACCGGAGATAAAACTATACTCAAAAAATTTGTCAAACAATAGAATAAATGAAACAAGAAATTCCTAGCGGAGTTGTTGTAGTTTGTCTTTTAAACGTTCCATTTCTTCCAAAATCAAATCAATTTTTGGTTCATTTCCGGCAGGTAATACATACTTGTTTTCGGCCAAAATAGTCGAAATAGCTTGTAGTAAATTAGTATCATTTTCAAAGTCAGTGAGAATCTTTTCTTTGATCCATTGCACTTTTAGGCGATCAAAATTCAAGTCGAAGGTGTGTGCAAAAAGTTGCAATTGGGCGAGGGTGGGCAGACGTTTACCACTCTCAAATTTGCTAATTAATGCACCGTCAATCTTTGTTAAACGCGCCAATTCCAAGGATTTATATCCCTTATCTTCACGTCCTTTGCGCAAGATTTCACCCAGCATTAGAATGATTTTTTAATGCGATCAATATCCCGTTTGGTATCCTGCTCTTTGAGCGACTCCCGTTTGTCGTAGGTTTTTTTTCCGCGGCATAAGCCAATATCGAGTTTGGCAATACCTTTTTCGGTGGTGTGAAGTTTTAAGGGAATAATGGTAAGTCCTTTTACTTGTACGCTTTTATGTAGACTTTTGAGTTCGCGTTTGTTGAGCAACAACTTGCGTTCAGAGCGAGATTTGTGGTTAAACTGATTGCCAAACGCATATTCCTCAATGTAGGTGTTGATGGCAAATAATTCGAGATTGTGAAATTCGCAAAAACCTTCGGTAATTTGGGCTTTCCCCAACCGAATCGATTTGATTTCGGTACCGGTTAATACCATGCCAGCCGTGTAGGTTTCGAGAATTTCATAATCGAAACGGGCGCGTTTGTTCAGTATGTTTACGGTTTTAATCATCGGGGCAAAGATAGCAGAAAAGCGGAATGTACTGAGCTAAATTGTAGCGATGTAATTTCGTTTTAACAGGGAATATATTTGAATATCCAAGAAGCGTCCTTCGTAATATTCGTATTCCCGAAAAAACGCTTCTTGTACAAAGTTATTTTTCAACACTACGCGTTGTGAGGCTATATTATCGGGTGCAATTACGGCTTCAATTGAGTTGAGTTGAAGTTCGTTTAATCCAAAGGCAATCAGTCGAGTAACGGTTTCTGTTATATAGCCATTCCCTTGAAATTCAGGCAATAACATATAGCCAATTTCAGCCCGGTAATCTTCGGGTTTAAGTCGATAGAAACCTGCGATTCCAATGGCTTTGGGGTTGTCTTTGAGGCAAATAATCCAGTTCAAGGCAGTGTTGTTTTCTAGTCCCTCTAGAAGCGCTTGAATGTGTGCGAAAGCTTCGGCCTCATTGGTCACCAAAGGTCTAGGGATGTAGCGCATCACTTCTGGATTGCCACGCAAAGCCATTATTTCTGGCACATCATCCAAGCTTGCCTTCCGAAAGTTTAATCGTTCCGAGAAAATAATTGGAAAAGGAGAAAATTGAAAATGGAGCATGGTTTAGGCAAATAAAGTGGTAGTAAATTCTACGGTTTTAGAACTTCCTGCTTCTAAAGATTGGATCCCTTCTTTTTCTTCAAGAACACCGGAGGCATCAGTAGTATCGGCATAGCCCAACCAGGGTTCGATGCAAATAAATGGCGCCTGCGGTTTGGTCCAAATGCCTAAATTCGGAAAATCGGCAAAGGAAACTTGCAAGAATGGCCGTTTGTTTTCACAAATTGTAACCAAATTTGATTCCAATTGTTTAAAAATGAGTGCATCTTTCTCAAATAGTGAATAGGCTAGTGGAAGTGTATGATTTTCTAAGTGAATTTCATGGGTAGTCTTACTGATTAATTCTTCTGCCAATTCATGAGTAATCAATTTGCTGTCCATAGGAAATACAATGCTATAGGCCGAAAAATCTAGTGGCAAGGCAAAAGCAGGATGCGCGCCTACATTGAAATACATTTTTTCCTTTCCTAAATTGATCAGGGAATAGATAGTTTGCAATTGGTTTTCATGTACTTGGTAACAGATTTGAAAATCAAAATCAAAGGGGTAAAGTCCTTTTGTTTTGGACGAACTACACAGTTGAAAAACCGCTTTGGATTTGGTATGTTCAAGCAGTAAAAAATCCATTTCTCGAGCAAATCCGTGACGCGGTAGTATATAGGATTTCCCTTCGTGATGATAGGTGTTTTGTTTGAGTTTACCCACAATCGGAAACAGTACCGGCGCATGTTTGGCCCAATGGGCAGGATCGGCTTGCCACAGGAATTCGCGCGAATTGGCTAGGGTTTGCAACGAACACAATTCGGCACCTTTGGATTGAATCGTGGCAGAAATCAAGTGATTTTGGAGGGTGATTTTCACGGAAATTAATTTTTGGTAAATATAAGCAGTAGGGATTAACGATTAACGATTTTAGATTTTTGAATTTTGATTGGATTGATTAGCTAGAAAAGTAGACACAATAATGTTGATTCAGTAAAGCAACACAGATTGAAGAAATTCTACTAATTTTTAAAATTTATTAATTAAAGTGTAACTAAAACTAAAAAACAGCGTTTGTACTTATAGATATATAGTTAAAAAAGTAATTAATTCATACAATTTTGGTTTAGTTGCAGGGAAAATTCGTAACACAAAAGATACTATATGAAGCCCTCATTCATGGCTGATACGATAAATAATTTAGCTCAATTAATATCTAACCCTAAATAAAGTCCCATGAAAAAATCAACCAAAGTACGCCTCATTCTGCTCGGAGCAGTGGCCGTTGTTGCCAGTTTATCAGTCTACACTTGCAACCACAAAGACGAGGAAAAGCAGTCTAAAAAACAGACTAAAACAAAGGAAAATTTCACATTCAATAAACCGTTTCCGGGAATTGATGTGCCGTTTGAAACCTTTGTTGTACAAGATCCTACTCAACCACAGGTACTCACCTCCAAACGCGGATCTCAGCTTGTGATTCCGGCCAATGCATTTTTAGATGCTTCGCGACAGCCTGTAACGGAAAAAGTAGAACTTAAATTTCGAGAGTTTTTTAGTCCATTAGAATTTTATGTCGCTGGCATTCCGATGGAATATGATGATGAAGGCAAAGAAACGGTGTTGGAATCGGGCGGAATGATTGAGCTCAACGCAACAGCCCAGCAGCAAGCCGTTTTTGTAAATCCGGCAAATAAAATAAAGGTCAATTTGAACAGTTGGACCAAATCAACGGATTTCAATTTGTATGATTTTGACAAAACCACTGGTCGTTGGATCGAAAAAGGAAAAGATAGTATTTCAGTTACATCCAATGTTGGAGATCAAATTCCCATTCCTCGAAAACCGGTTTTGGCTTCAAATTCTGCATTTGAGATCAAAGACGATACCGGAAATTTCCCTGAAATCTACGAATACAACCATGTGTTGTTTGAACCGGTAAATCCTGCGCAATGCAAAATAAGTGACGCACAAGAAATGCAGGTAAAGCCTTTGCAAAATGGCGAATATGAAGTCACCTCTATTAAGGGCATAGGTGCGTATCAACAAACCCAGAAATGCACCTGTTATTTGGCATTTAAAAAGGGAAAAGACTACAATGAGGCCATGCGACATTACCAAAAAAAATACAAAAAGTTGCTCCAAAAACAGGATTTAATCAGACAAAAATGGGATGATTATTGGGCATTAATTGATAAATACCGTCAAGATGAAGTCCGCAAATTAAACCCGATCGAGAAAGTAATCCGAACCTTAGAATTAAACAGTTTTGGTTTTACAAATTGCGATTACCCAACGTCTTATCCATCGGGAGGAATATTGCCACCCAATTATGTAGACGAGTCCGGAGCGCGCATTTCTCTTCAAAATTTAGTCTTAGTACAATTAAACTCCAATACTTTATTCCGGTACACGGGTTCTGTACAATACAATCCAGCGGCTAAAAACTTGATTTGGGGAATCACCAAATCAGGAAATTTGGCCTATTTGAAAAACGAGGACATCAAAAAATTAAATCCCCATGATAAAACACAAAAAATTACGATGCATGTGCATCCAAAGCAGTTGAAATCGTATGAGGAGATTTACAAAGTGATTTTTGATTAACGCTTGCTTCGCTTGTTCGAGCAAAGCTCTCGGGTGTTGATTGAAGATTTTTGATGATGAATAAGCCATACAGATCTAAGAAATCTTTTTCGGTTTGTTGAATCGATTCTTGTGATTTGGTTGTAAATTTTGCTAAATACATAGTTGTTGTAGGTTTAGAATTGGTTGAATTCAATTAATTTTGCTTTGCATTATTTGATATTTGTACTAATGCGAAAATTCCAACAACTTGGCTCCATTCAACTGATTTATATCACTAAAAAAGCCACATTGTTTTAAAAATAGAATTATGAGTTTATTTTCTGGCCTTTTTGGCGCGAACACCACCTCTGAATCCTCCAAAGTGCCTTGGATTCCTCTTACTTCTATGGAGCAATTGGTCGAGTTAACCGAACACTCTTTTGAAAAACCGGTTCTTATTTTTAAACACAGCACCCGTTGTGGCATAAGCCGCAATGTGTTGAAACAGTTTGAAACCGAGTATGATTTATCCGATACGGTTGATGCTTATTATTTAGATTTATTGGAATACCGACCTATTTCGTCGGCTATTGCCGAGCAGTTTTCCGTAACGCATCAATCGCCCCAATTGATTCTAATGAAAAATGGGCATGTTGTGCACCATGCTTCGCATTCGGACATCGATGCCCAACTCTTAAAAAAGTATCTCTAGATTTATTTGCGCACAAAAGGCGGCAATAGTTTGCTAGAAACTTCCCCAAATCCAATGCGCACTTCTAAGTTTTCACAATGCGCTTTCATGATTACCGTGTCGTTGTCGTTGATGAATTTGCGTTCGGAACCGTCGGCTAATTTCACCGGGTTTTTTCCTCCCCAGGTGAGTTCCAACATCGAACCGTAACTGGAAGGTGTTGGTCCGG
>JAPLEX010000011.1 GCA_026390995.1 Flavobacterium sp. | reverse complement strand
CCGAATTTTTTACGTTCTACCATTCTTGGGTCTCTTGTTAGTAACCCTTCTGGTTTCAAGATGGCTCTGTTTCCTTCGCCTACTTCGCACATTACACGTGCCAAAGCCATACGAACAGCCTCTGCTTGACCAGTTGAACCCCCTCCGTATACGTTTACTTTTACGTCAAAGTTGTTTACGTTCTCTGTCATAGACATCGGTTGTAATACTTTATACTGTAAAGTAGCCGTTGGAAAGTAGGTTGCAAATTCTTTTTTGTTTACGGTGATTTTACCTGTTCCTTCAGAAACATACACACGCGCAACAGCGGTTTTTCTTCTACCGATTTTGTGAATAACTCCCATTACTTAAGATCGTTTAGGTTAACGGTTTTAGGTTTTTGAGCCGCAAATTTGTGCTCAGGACCTACATTTACATTTAAATTTCTGAAAAGCTCTGCACCCAATTTGTTTTTTGGTAACATCCCTTTTACCGCTTTTTCTACCAAAGCAGCAGGGTTTTTAGATTGCAAAACTTTAGCAGTTAAAGTTCGTTGTCCTCCTGGATAGCCGGTATGACGCATGTAAATTTTGTCATCCATTTTTGTACCCGTAAGGTTGATTTTTTCTGAGTTGATAACAATTACGTTATCTCCACAGTCCACGTGTGGGGTGTAACTCGGTTTGTACTTGCCTCTCAAGATCATTGCGACTTTTGATGCAAGACGTCCTAAGTTATGCCCATCAGCATCTACAACAATCCACTCTTTGGTAACAGTGGCTTTGCTTGCAGACATTGTCTTGTAGCTTAATGCGTCCATAATTTTATTTTAATTAAACATTCCATCCCCTGCCGATGCTTCGGAATAGGGGTCGCAAAAGTACAATTTATTATTACAAATACAAATAGCTGTAAAAGATTATTTTACGAGTTTTTAATGGCAAAGCTAATTGTCTTAAAAATGTTGCAAATTATGTTGATTCAAATGCAACTTTCAGTGGAATTTGTTCATAAAAAACGTTTTTGGCGGGGGATACCAATTTTATAAAACAAAAGGGAGCCGCATTAGTTGAATGTTTCTTATTTTTACCACTCAAATTTGAGAACTTATGAAAGTAAAAGCCACCTTAAAACAAATCGCCAAGGAATTGCATGTGTCAGTTTCTACCGTGTCGAAGGCCTTAAACGACAGTCCAGAAATTAGCGAGCAAACCAAACAGAAAGTTCAAGAATACGCCAAGTTAAAAAACTACAAACCCAATATCATTGGGCTCAACCTCAAGAACAGAAAAACCAAAACCATCGGGGTCATTATCCCTAATATCCTCAATTCCTTTTTTGCCAAGGTGTTTACCGGTATCGAAAAAGTAGCCGATGCACGCGGATATAATGTGATTACTTGCATCTCAAACGAGAACTTGGAAAAAGAAGCGCATACCTTAGAGATGCTTTCCAACGGAACCATAGATGGGTTCATTTTATCCATTTCGGAAGAGGCCCAAAAATTGCAAGAATACAGTCACTTAAAAGATGTGATTAACGAAGGCACGCCTATCGTGATGTTTGACCGTGTGTGCGACCAAGTGGCCTGTGACAAAGTAATCGTGGATGATTTAGATTCGGCAGTTCATGCTACCCAACATTTAGTAAATTTAGGTTGTAAAAACATCGCTTTGTTTTCGTCTATTGATAACCTTAGTGTAGGGAAATTGCGTGCGCAAGGGTATATGGATTGTTTGCAAAAAAATAAGATGAACATCCAAAACGAACTCACCGTTTTAACCGATTCAGAATCCGATTTTGACGCCAAAGCCTTGGCCGTACTTTCCGATCAAAAAGTAGACGGTATTTTTGCCTTAGACGAACATGCCTCGGTTTCGGCCATTAAGTTGGGCTTGAAATTGGGCTATAAAATTCCCGAAAATTTATCGGTCATTGGTTTTGCTGATGGGGTTTGGTCCCGACGTTTGTCGCCCAGCTTGTCTACTGTGAGTCAACACGGTCCAGAAATTGGAGCCGCGGCTGCTCAGTTGCTCATTGATCGATTGGAATCCAAAGAAGAGCATTTGCCGTTTGTCACGTCGGTGGTTAAGACAGAATTGCGTCAGCGGGAGTCGACAAGGAAGTTGTAGTTTTAAGTTTACTCCGCTTCGCTTCGTCTGTTCGTCCCGAAGCTTCGGGACTCGGGTCAAGTTTCAGGTTTCAAGTTTTAGGTTTTATGAAAAAAGCACTCTTTTATTTTAGTTTATTTTCTGTTGCAATTGTCACAAGTTGTTCAACCATTGAGACCGACGGTCCGGTTCGTCAATTGTACCCCATACTCAATACAACAGCGGTTTCAGAGATAACCGGTATTTCTGCCATTTCGGGTGGATACATTTCCAATGCAGGCGTGAGTCCAGTATCAGCTAGGGGAGCCGTTTGGAGTACCAATCCGCAACCCACCGCCGATTTGCCCACCAAAACTTCTAACGGTAGCGGAAATGGAACCTTTACCAGTAACCTAACCGGATTGAGTCCCAACACGACCTATTATGTTCGTGCGTATGCAACTAATTCAAATGGCTCACAATACAGCTATGGTCAAGAAGAAAGTTTTACAACCAAAGCCTATAATATTCCTGGCCCTGATGTTACCGATATAGATGGAAATGTGTATCATACGGTAACCAATTGCAATCAAACTTGGACCCAATCCAATTTAAATGTCACAAAATTTACAGATGGCACTCCAATTCCACAGATAACCGATCCCAATGAATGGCACAACACATCTACTGCTGCTTGGTGTTATTACAACAATGACCTTGCCCTTGGTGCCGATTTTGGAATATTGTACAACTGGTATGCAGTAGCTGGAATTTATGATGAGGCGTCAAGAAACAATCCCGCTTTGCGCAAAAAATTGGCTCCCGAAGGGTACCATATTCCCACTGATCCCGAGTTTGGGATGTTGTATGAATGCTTGGGAGGAGATGGCTTAGCGGCAATGAAATTAAAAGAAACGGGTATAGCCTTTTGGTCAAGTCCTAATGCTTCAGCTACAAACGAAAGCGGATTTAATGGCCGGGCGGCAGGAATGCGCGATGATGACGGCGATTATTTTAATTTGTACGGCGAGTGCAATTGGTGGACTGCATCTACGGATGGGCCTAATTATGCCTGGTATCGGTATATGGTTTATTACGACAATGCAGCCTACTACTATAGTTATGACTTTCACTATGGGTTTTCCGTGCGATGTTTGAAAGATTAGTTGAAGTCAAGACAAAAGAGGGTAGACGGAGAGCGTAAAGAATTTTTCTACCTGCTTTTCTAAAACCAATTTTTCTCAAAAATGGTCAAAACCTAAAACCTACCTCCTAAAACCTACGTCCTAAAACCTACAACCTAATCCCTCTAACCTTTTTAATGCGCCTCCAGCCAGTTGTCGCCCATGCCCATTTCTACTTCCAAGGGCACTTGCAGCACGAAGGCTTGTTCCATTTCGTGTTTGATAAGTGGTTTGATGAGTTCAATCTCCGAAAGATGTACGTCAAACACCAATTCAATTTCCATTCGGTGCCGTCGGCTTTCTTTTCCGTTAATTTTTGATGAATGTTGATCATCGCAATTTTAATGATGTCAGCCGCACTACCTTGTATGGGCGCGTTTACGGCATTGCGTTCGGCACCACTGCGCACCATGGCATTGGCCGAGTTGATGTCTTTTAGATAGCGTCGACGGCCCAAAACCGTTTGCACATAGCCGTTCTCTCTAGCAAAATCAACTTGGTTTTGCATATAGGCTTTCAGTTTAGGGTAGGTTTTGTAGTAGGCTTCAATGAGCGCGGCACTTTCTTGTCGGCTTAAATTGGTTTGGTTGCTTAAGCCAAAAGCAGAAACCCCATAGATAATTCCAAAGTTTACCGTTTTGGCGTGGCTACGTTGTTCTTTGGTTACCTCTTCTAAAGGTACATTAAACACTTTGGCGGCGGTACTTTTGTGAATGTCTTCGTTGTTCTGAAAGGCTTTGATCATGTTGTCTTCTCCACTCAAAGCGGCAATGATGCGCAATTCTATTTGCGAATAATCGGCCGAGAGCAACACATAGTTTTCGTTGCGGGCAATGAAGGCTTTACGAATTAATCGGCCGCGTTCGGTGCGCACCGGAATATTTTGCAAGTTGGGATTATTGGAGCTCAATCGGCCGGTAGCAGCAACCGTTTGCATGTAATCGGTATGCACGCGCTGGGTTTTGGGATCTACTTGCAAGGGGAGTGCATCAATATACGTGCTTTGTAATTTTACCATCTGGCGCCATTCCAAAATGTCGGCCACTATGGGGTGTTCTTTTACCAAATAGCTTAACACTTCTTCGCCGGTAGCATATTGGCCCGTTTTGGTTTTCTTTTGTTTGCTGCCGCCAATTTTGAGTTTATCAAACAAAACGTCTCCCAACTGTTTGGGCGAAGCCAAGTTGAATTTCTCTCCAGCAGTTTCGTAAATTTTTTGTTCAAAAGCGGCAATATCTTGCTGCATCACGCCCGACATTTTTTTCAAAAACGCTACGTCCAAGTTGATGCCTTCGGTTTCCATATCGGCCAAGACCTCGATGAGTGGAACCTCTATTTCATTAAATAATTTTTTGGTTTCGGCCTTGTCCAAAATGGGGCTAAAAACTGCTTTGAGTTGTAAGGTTACGTCGGCATCTTCGGCGGCATATTCCTTGATTTCTTCCAAAGCCACCTCGCGCATGGAAAGTTGGTTTTTGCCTTTCTTGCCAATTAAGGTTTCGATTGATTTTGGCGAATACTGTAAATAAGTTTCACTCAATACATCCATGTTGTGGCGCATATCGGGATTGATCAAGTAATGCGCTAGCATGGTGTCAAACAGCTTTCCAGCAACCGACAGGCCATAATTTTTCAGGATTTTCAAATCGTATTTTAGGTTTTGCCCAATTTTTTCAATCTGCTCGTTTTCAAAAAACGGCCTGAATTTTTCCAGCAATGCTTTTGCTTCGGCTTGGTTTTCAGGAAATGGCACATAAAATCCTTTGCCTTTCTCAAAAGAGAACGACAGTCCTACCAGTTCGGCGTGTAGCGTATTGATTCCCGTGGTTTCAGTATCAAAACAGACCGAGGCTTGGTTTTGCAATTGGTTGACCAATAATTTTACCGCCATGTCTCCTTGCACCAATTGGTAGAAATGATCGGTATCGGCGAGGGTTTTTAGCCCCATCCCAACTTTTTGGGTCGGAGTATCGGCCGATTCTTCATAGAATCCAAATAAATCAAATTGATCTTCATGGCTGCGTTTGGGCGCTGTTTTTTTAACTGATTCAGTTGGAGAATTTTCGCCGGTGGATTCAATTTCGTCGTATTCTTTTCCGGTTCCAAACAATTTGTCAAACTGGGTTTTCATTTGTCTAAATTCCAGTTCTTGAAAAAGCGCATCGGTTTTTTCTACATCGGGTTTGGACAATTCGTAGTCTTGTTCGTCAAATTGCACCGGGCAATCGAGTAGGATAGTAGCCAATTTTTTGGACAAGATGCCCAGTTCTGCATTGGCTTCTATCTTGTCTTTGATCGCGCCTTTTAGTTTATCGGTGTTGGCCAACATGTTTTCGAGTGAGCCAAATTCGGCGAGTAATTTCTTGGCCGTTTTTTCGCCCACGCCAGGCAAACCCGGGATGTTATCGGCGGCATCGCCCATCATGCCCAAGAAATCAATAACCTGCAACGGATCTTGAATTTCGAATTTCTCGAGCACCTGTGGAATACCCCAAATTTCGATGTCGTTGCCCATGCGGGCCGGTTTGTACATGAAAATATTTTCGGAAACCAGTTGCGCAAAATCTTTATCGGGGGTAACCATAAACACCTGAAAGCCTTCTTTTTCGGCTTGTTTGGCCAAGGTACCTATTAAATCATCGGCTTCAAAACCAGGCATTTCAATAATGGGAATGTGCATGGCGCGCAACAATTCTTGAATGTAGGGCACGGCAATTTTTATGGCTTCGGGCGTTTCGTCGCGGTGCGCTTTGTATTGCTCATACATCTCAAAACGATAGGTGCTTCCGCCTTTGTCAAAAGCTACGGCCAAATGATCGGGTTTTTCGCGGCGAATGACGTCCATCAAGGAATTCATAAATCCCATAATGGCCGAGGTGTCCATTCCTTTGGAGTTGATTCTCGGATTTTTGATGAAGGCATAATAGCCTCTAAAAATTAAAGCATACGCATCGAGCAGAAATAAGCGTTTTTGTGCAGACATTCGGATAAATTTAGTCTGTAAAAATAAACATTCGATCGGGATGCAAGGGAATGCGAGGTAAAATTATTTTAGGGATTCTACCCAATTTATCCGACGAGATGTTAAAAGTTATCCGACCTCAAATTTTGCCCGACTATTATTTGTTAATTTGCCAAAAATTACTGCACATGTTTGGTCGTTTAGTCGTATTTTTTATTGTGTTGCTTTGCATCGAATGGTATGCTTTCCAAGCTGTTAAAACGGTTGTAAAAGTAAAAAGTGTAGTAACTGCCTACCAATGGATCAGTTTGTTGATTGTCTTGCTATTGCTTTATGCCTTTTCTCGATTTGATCGTTCTACCGGCCAAACCAAGTATACGCTCTACACCATGGGACTTTTTTTATTGGTCTATGTACCCAAAATTCTCCTCACGTTGATGCTGTTGGGCGAAGACATTTACCGCATTGTTCAAGGGTCGATTACTTATTTTGTAGAAAACGACAACGAATCGTTTTTGCCAAAACGCCGAGAGTTTATTAGTAAAATTGGCTTGGGCTTGGCGGCCGTGCCGTTTTTGTCACTCATTTATGGGATGACCATTGGCAAGTACAACTACAAAGTAATCAAACAACGCATTTTCTTTCCCGATTTGCCCGCTGCCTTTGACGGCATGACCATTACCCAAATCTCGGACGTGCACAGCGGCAGTTTTGACAACCCCGATAAAATTAAGTACGCCATCGATTTGGTGAATGCTCAAAATTCAGATTTAATTTTATTTACCGGCGATATCGTAAATACCCATGCCAAAGAAATGCATCCATGGATTGAAATTTTTAATGGAATTCAAGCGCATCCCTTGGGAAAATATGCGGTATTGGGCAACCACGATTATGGTGAATATATCAGTTGGCCTTCTCAACAAGCCAAAGACGAGAATTTTCAGGCGATTAAAAATTTGTACGGAGACATCGGATTCCAGCTGTTGCTCAACGAACACGTATACATTCAAAAAGGCGACGACAAATTGGCCTTGGTGGGCGTAGAAAATTGGGGACATAACTTCAAAAAAGCCGGCGATTTAACCCAAGCGATGCAAGGTTTAACGCCCGAAGAGTTTAAAATATTGATGAGCCACGACCCTAGCCATTGGGAATACGAAACCAAAAAGCACGACAAAAAAGTGCAGCTCACGTTTTCTGGCCACACCCACGGCATGCAGTTTGGCATCGAAATTCCAGGCTACTTTAAGTGGAGTTTGGCTCAATTTGTCTACAAACAATGGGCCGGTTTGTATGAAGAATTTGGCAAATACATCTATGTGAATCGCGGTTTTGGCTTTCATGCCTATCCGGGTCGCGTGGGGATAATGCCCGAAATCACAGTCATTCAACTAAAAAAAGGCGAAAAAGTAGCATAATTCGTATAAAGTGCTACATTTGTACCCTATTCCCTCTAATCGAAGGGGATGAGAAATTTAATATTTTGGTTTTATGTCAAAATTTGGAGAACTAATAAACGCACAAGTTCCTGTGTTAATCGATTTTTACACAGAGTGGAATGAATCTTCGGTTTCCATGCATCCAGTGATTCGCGATGTGGCTGCAGCGCTTGGCGACAAAGCCAAAGTCATCAAGATTGATGTTGATAAAAATCAAGAATTAGCTGATGCCCTCCGCATTAAAGGATTGCCAACACTCATGATCTACAAAGAAGGTCAGATGATTTGGAGACAATCGGGCGAACTAGACGCCAACACGATTATTGCTTTGGTTCAAGACCATATTTAAGCAATCACCTCACAACAATACTTATTTTCTTTCAAAAAGGCCAAGGTTTTTGGCAAGACGTATTGCAAATTCGCAAAACATTTTTGGCTGTCGTGAAACACCACGATACTGCCCGACTCGATGTTGTTGAGCACATTAATTAGGCATTGTTCCGGACTAGTTGCTGCATCAAAGTCGGCGCTCAACACATCCCACATCACAATTGTATACCCCTGTTTTTTTATTTTCCAAAACGCACGCCAACCCATTTTGCCATAGGGCGGACGAAATAATTTCACCTCTTCGTTGACTGTAGAATGCAAGGTTTTTTTGCAATCTTCAAAATCAGCCAAATAATCTGAAGCAGAAGTAATCCAACCGTTGCGGTGGTTTTGGGTATGGTTGCCAATTTGATGACCCTGGGCTTTTATTTGTTGGCAGAGATCCGGATGAGCAGTTACATTTTTACCGATACAAAAAAAAGTAGCTTTGGCTTTATATTGATTCAATTGATCCAATACCCAGGATGTGATTTCGGGCGTGGGACCGTCGTCAAAAGTGAGGTAAACGGCTTTGCGGGTGTTGGGTATTTTCCACAGCAAACCCGGAGCAATTGCTCGAACGAAGCCATGTGTTTTTATCCAATGTAATTTCATGCGATAGCCAAAAAAAACAGCGTTGTTGAAAACGCTGTTGTTGTCTTATTCGTTGTCTCTTCCAAATCGTTTAAAGAACGAATTGTAGGAATTAAACGTGGGTTTGTTTTGGTTGTAATAGCCCAAATCGCCACGGTCTTTCATCACCATGAGCAAGGCTCGGTAGCGTTCGATGTCAGTCACAATATCAATGGCAATGTCATTTTGTTCGCTGGCCGGAAGTCCCTTATAATAGGACAAGTTTTCCTTGTATTTGGTCATCAACTGATCCAATAGTTTTCGCGCCTTTGCCTTTTCGCCCACGGCATAATAGCCGCCAGCAAATGGATCAACCAACGAATAATAGCCAAATAATTCGACAGGCATTTTATACATGGCCAAATCGATCACTTTTTTGGCTTTGTCCAATTTACCTTCATTTACCAATTGCTCCATCAGACGGGCCAAATTCGAACGGTAGGAAATGCTGTTTTTGCGGGTCTCCGGATCGTGGTATACCGAAGCGAGTTCGCTGTTGCCCCAATCCCATTTCATCACGATGTCGTACATTTTGTCAGAATTAATCTTGCCCATGTCTAATGCACTGCCGTCTTCGGGAATAGGCGAGTAAATAGGAACCAATTTATAAACCATCCCATCTAGTTGCAAGAAGTCTTTCATCCACAAATAGTCGTCGTCGCCAAAGCTACCGCCGGTAAAATACACCGGACGTTTCCAATTGTTGTTGGCAATTACGTCGAGCATCATGATGCGGTTTTTGTACATGGCCTGCCCTTTGATCTCGATGTCAATGTAAGGCACAATCGAGTCATTTTTGGATATATCCTTATTGTATTGGCGATAGGCCACAGTATCTACCGGAATGCGCGCCAAATTGGTTGGGTAGAAATGAATTTTTTGTCCGTTTTGCATTTCAACCAAGGTGCGTGGATCGTCATTTCCGATGAAATTCAACAAATCTTTGATGTTCCAACGGCTTTTGGTTTTTTCGTTAAAAATGGCATAATCCAATTTGTCACCCACATATTGTTCGTGGCTGAACGAAATGGGCAAGCCTTCTGATTTGTATGTTTTGCATTTCATTTGATCAATGTACCAATCGGTCATGAACAAGCTGGTATTTACAATTTTGATGTCGGTGCGGATGCCCTCAATTTCTTGAGCATACCACAACGGAAAGGTGTCGTTGTCGCCAATGGTAAACAAAATGGCATTGGGTTCGCAGGAATCCAAATAGGCTTTGGCCATGGCAATCGCGGTGTATTTATTGGCACGATTGTGGTCATCCCAGTTTTGCGAAGCCATTAATACCGGCGCGGCCAATAAACAACCTCCCAACACCAATGGTGCGGCGAATTTGGGTTGCAACGAATTTTTCAAATAGTCATACAAGGCATACACCCCAATGCCGATCCACATTGCAAATACATAGAAGGAACCCACCAACGCATAATCGCGCTCGCGAGGTTCAAAAGGACGCTCGTTCAAATAAATTTTTAAGGCCAAGCCCATAAACAAGAACAAGGAGAGCAATACATAAAAGCTTTTCGGATCGCGTTTGGCGTGGTACATCAAGCCGATGATGCCCAATATAAACGGCAAGAAAAAGTATTTGTTGCGGCCTTTGTTGTTGAGCACGTCTTGTGGTAAATTGTCTTGTGAACCCAAATGCAGTTCATCTATAAAAGGAATTCCACTCAGCCAGTTGCCATCGAGGTTGTCGTATTTGCCTTGGATGTCGTTTTGACGTCCGGTGAAATTCCACATCAAATAGCGCCAATACATGTACCCAAATTGGTATTCGACCATGAATTGGATATTGTCTACCGTACTTGGTTTTTCGATGATGAGGTATTCGCCATAGGCTTTCAAGAATTTGATGTACTCCTCGTTGCCGTATTCGCCGGCGCTGTATCCTTTTCTGAATTCGGTGATCACATCGACCAATTCCTTTTCTTCTGAATAGTCGGGTTTGATGCGAAACTCCGGCGGGTTGGTGAAGCTCATGTAGTTTTCGATGTGCTCGGTGCTCCATAGACGAGGCAAAATGGCTTTGTGTTTTTTGTCGCTGTTTTGGTCGGCGTTTTTGTAGTTGTTGGTGATGCGGTATTTGCCCGTTTTGTAGTCGCGTTCGTAGTTGGGCGCTTTGTCAAGATAGGGCTCATCTTCGTCCAAGCCAGCAAAAGCATCGGTGTATTGCGGGCCGTAAAACAAGGGATTCACACCATATTGTTCGCGGTTATAATAGGCCAAGACCTCGGCGGCATCCGAAGGTTTGTTTTCGTTAATTACGGTATTGGCATTGGCGCGAATAGGCAACATCATCCAGGTAGAGAAACCAATTAATATAAATAGGACACACAAGATTAAGGTATTGTACATCACCATTCCTTTTTGTTGGGTGTAGCGCAAGCCAAAATAGAAAAAGGCAATGAGCAATAAGGCAATAAAAATGGTGCCTGAGTTAAACGGCAAGCCCATTTCGTTCACCATATACACTTCGGCTTTGGCAAACAAGGCCATGGTGAGCGGCAAAAGCAATTTGAAAATGAAAAGTAAGATCGAAACCACAACCACATTGGCCACAATAAAGTTTTTGAGGGTGATGGTTTTGTAGTGTTTAAAGTAGTATAAAAACCCAATCGCCGGAATGGTAAGCAAGGCCATAAAGTGCACCCCAAACGAAAGTCCGATGAGCAACGAAATGATCAACAACCATTTGTTGCCGCGCGGCGTATCCATGTCTTGTTCCCAGCGCAAGCCCAACCAAAACAACAGGGCAATAAACAACGAAGCCATGGCGTAAACCTCGGCCTCCACAGCATTAAACCAAAAACTATCAGAAAAGGTGTAGGCCAAAGCACCGATAAATGAACTTCCCAAGATGACGAGTTCAGATGAATCGGCGTGATTGTTGAATCGCTGTACGATTTTGCGCAGCAGCATGGTCGATGACCAAAACATAAACAAGATGGTAAAGGCGCTCGAAAAAACCGAAACCATATTGACCATCAAGGCAATTTGTTTGGCGTTTAGGGCAAATAGCGCAAAAAAGGCGCCCACCATCTGAAACAAGGGCGCTCCCGGCGGATGACCCACTTCCAATTTGGCTGCTGTAGCTATGTATTCGCCACAATCCCAAAAACTCATACTGGGTTCTACGGTGAGGGAATACGTGACTAAAGCAATAAAAAAGGCAACCCATCCCAAAAGGGTGTTCCATTTTGTATAATTGAAGTTTGTTGACATCATGCTGCTACTGTTTTTTTGAACGCCACAAAGAAACTATTTTTTTACGGAACGCCTACTGCCTTAACAAAATTTTCTACCCTTTCTTGGGCGTTAGCGTGCTGGCTTTTATTGACTAAGCAAACATAGTGGAAGGCCTAATTTTAAAGGCCTACAAGATTTCGAATAAAAAAAGGGTATTTATTTGCTTAAAATAAAATTTGTATTAAATTTGCCCTCGCTTTACAGCAATCGAATTGGTCTATGGTGTAATGGTAACACAACTGTTTTTGGTGCAGTCTTTCAAGGTTCGAGTCCTTGTAGACCAACAAAAAAATCCCGCAACTCGCGGGATTTTTTGTTTTATGTTATTTACACTTCGTTAAATCCAGAAAAAAATTCTTCTAAGGAAACATTAAGTGCTTGGAGAATCTTCATCAAGGTATTGAGCTGAATGTTTGCTCCCGCTTCGTATTTCCCGTATTGTGGTCTGCTGATGTTGTGCTCGTAGGCAAAATACTCGGAGTTTGTATAGCCCGCTTTTTTTCGAAAATACCGCAAGCGTTCTCCTATTTCTTTGAGGCGAATGGATTCTTCAGTATCTGATTTTTGTTCTTGCTTGGGCTCGCTTTTAGACTTCATGTGTTCTACTCTTTTTATGGAGCAAATCAATACAATGGCTTTAAATTATGTAACTCTATATAATATAACTCTTTATAAAGAGAATTTTTATATTTTTGTTTTCTAATTTTAAAACTACAATCATGAAAATCAAATTATTAATGATCACAATGGTGCTTGCTTTATCAAGTAAAAGTGTAATGGCTCAAGTTCCGGCAAATGTTCCTACAAACGGATTGGTAGGGTATTGGCCGTTTAATGGTAATGTTAATGATGAAAGCGGGAATAATAACAATGCGACAAGTGTTGGGGTTTCATTGTCACAAGATCGATTTGGAAACGCCTCAAGTGCATATTCGTTCAATGGCGAAAATTGTGTATTGCAAAAAATCACAACCCCCAACACGATAGATAATTTAAATTCCTATTCAGTTAGCGTTTGGTATAAATCAGATGACATTTTGAAAGGTGCCCAAACTATTTTAAATTCTTTTCCACATACTTATATAGGGGTTCCTTTAAGTTATTGCAGTCAAACTACAATGTGTTCTTTTATCGGTAATGGAGGAAGTGGTTGGGTAATTATGGGGTTTTCAAATTCATGGGAAATCAACAATGATACTTCTTGGCACAATTTAACTCTAGTCAAAACAACAGCAGATATTAAATACTATATTGATGGTGTGTTAAAGAAAACAACCATAATTTCAAGCGGTTTGAACGTTGGGTCTTTTGTGATGAATTTTGGATCAATTTCAATAAATGGTGGAATAAGCTGTTATGAAACATTTAAAGGAAGTATTGATGATATCGCCCAATATAATCGTGCATTAACCTCAGAAGAAATAGTTGGGCTTTACAACGCGCAAGCTGCAGGATGCGAAACTTTAGTTATTAATAGTGGTCCGTTGAGCTTTAATCCGCCTACATACACAAGCACCGTTACCATTTACCCCAATCCTGCCAATGACCAAATCACTATCGATTGCGGGAATTTAGCCAATGTAGCGGGTTGGTCTATAAAAATTGTAAATGCCATAGGACAAGAAGTCTTTACAGGCGCCATGAATACGCCTCAATATGTGGTGCCATTAAATTCGTGGAGTGGTCAAGGTTTGTATTTTGTGAAAATTTATGATGCTTCAAACAATCTAGTGAACACCAAGAAAATCATTTTGCAATAACCCTATAATTCTCAATAAAAAAATCCCGCAAGTGGCGGGATTTTTTGTTTTATAGCATTTCTGCCGAAGCTTTCGCTTGGAATTTTCTTATTGGAATTTGGCGCCAAAACTTTTGGATCAAACTACACACGTTTTTGTATTGGTTTAATAAACTGATTTATAAGTTAAAGCGCAAGAAAAACTATATTTGTGCAACTAAAAAAAACAAAATGAAAAAAATCTATATTCTTTTTGCATTCATTATCTGTTTGGGCGCTAAGGCACAAACCATGTTCGTTCGTCCAATAGCAGGAATTCAGACCACCTATCCCGTGGCAGATATTCAGAAATTGACCTTTGATAACGGCAATATGCTGGTAACCAACAACACTGGCGCTAGCGGCACATTTGCACTATCAGGATTGCGTTATGTTAGCTTCACCGACTTCAACTTGGGAACAACCAGTCCTGAATTGGCAACCAACAAGTTCTATGCTTATCCCAATCCAGCAAGCCATATCCTGAATATTTCAGGTTCAAACGCAATGCTAAGTGTTGGCCAAATTGAAATACTATCGTTGGAAGGAAGATTGCTAATGCAACAAAAACCAGCCATCGAATCAACACCTCAAGTGGATATATCAGGCTTGCCACAAGGCATGTATTTGTGCAAAATAACCAACGGCAACCAACAGCAAATAATTAAATTCATTAAACAATAAGTCATGAAAAAAATATTCGTACTTATTGGGTTATTTACGGTGTTATTTGCAACGGCACAACCACAAGACACACTTTATGTATGGAAAGCAGGTGTGCTGGTTAATATTCAATCCATCAAAACGGCTGACATGGACAGCATCACCTTCAAACGACCACCTGTTAACCCCAACGGAATCAACATCCCAGGCCCCAACGTAACCGACATTGATGGCAATGTGTATGCATCTGTAACTAATTGTGGTCTTACATTTACCAAACAAAACTTGAATGTTTCAAAATACAGCGATGGCACGCCTATCCCACAAGTAACCAGCACAGCAGATTGGGCCAATTTGACCACTGGTGCTTGGTGCTATTACAACAACGACCCAGCAAACGGAGCTATATATGGCAAACTATACAATTGGTATGCTACCGCTGGAATATTTGATGCGGCATCACAAAACAATCCAGCATTGAGAAAGAAACTTACACCTAATGGCTGGCACGTTCCTACAGATGCAGAATGGACCCAGCTTACAGAATGTTTGGGAGGAGAATCAGTTGCAGGAGGCAAAATGAAAGCAACAGGAACCATCCAAGCAGGAACAGGCTTATGGCAAGAACCAAACACAGATGCCACCAATGAATCAGGTTTTACAGGTCTTCCTGCAGGTTGTCGCGACATCATTGGAACATTCTACTACATTGGTTACAACGGTTACTGGTGGACTTCGTCTGAAATTCAAGCAACATATGCTTGGTTCGGCTACCTGGATTTCGACGGTGGTGACACACTCGGGGCCGGCAGTGTTAAGAGAAGCGGTTTTTCAGTTCGTTGCCTCAGGGATTAGACCTGCCTCTCGGCAGGCAGTCCCTTTTCCCTTTGACTCTTTTTTAAAATATTAATTGAATACCTATGAAAAAAATACTTTTACTCTTAATTCTTGTTCTTTCTTATTCAGGAATATATGCCCAGAATGATTCCATCTATTTATGGAAGCAAGGACAGCTTATCGCTCAGCACTCCATCAAAACGGCTGATCTGGATAGTATTACATTTTACCGTTCTACACTTCCATTTACCTCTGGAGCTTCTGATTTTTCTAAATACATTGCTTTGGGCGACTCCATGAGTGCAGGGTATTGTGATAACGCGCTTTTTATAGCCGGTCAATACAACGCTTATCCCACTATTTTATCCCAACAGTTTTCTCTGGTAGGAGGAGGTGCATTTAGCACGCCGCTCATGAGTGACAACATTGGAGGATTGCTGTTTGGAGGATCTCAAATTCAATCACCACGAATGTACTTTAATGGCTCGACTATTGTTCAGGTATCGGGAACTCCCACTACAGAGGTTACAAATCACCTTAATGGCCCGTTTAATAATATGTCGGTTCCAGCGTCAAAAAGCTACCACCTATTTTCACCCGGATACGGCAACCTATCAGGAGTTGCAATTGGACAAGCCAATCCCTATTATGCTCGATTTTCTTCGAGCAACAATGCTTCTGTAATTAATGATGCTTTGGCACAGAATCCTACTTTCTTTTCGCTTTGGATAGGTAATAATGATGTGTTGAGCTATGCCACTGCTGGAGGTATAGGGACAAACCAAACAGGCAATTTAAACCCAAACACTTATGGGGCTAATGATATTACAGATCCTACTGTATTTGCAAATATTTACAGTTTATTATTGAATAATTTAACTGCAAATGGCGCGAAAGGAGTTGTGGCTAATATTCCTTATGTATCGAGTATGCCATATTTTAAAACAGTTCCCTATAATGCTATTCCATTAGATGCATCAAACGCAACACAATTAAATGGCGCGTATGCAGCCTACAACGGTGGGTTAACAACGGCCATGAATGCCGGTTTAATTACTCCTGAAGAAAAAGCAAGAAGAACAATTACATTTCAAGCCGGTAACAATGCAGTGGTTATGGTAGACAGCTATTTAACCTCGTTAGCGGCATTAGGTTTGCCTTCATACAGACAAGCCACGGCCGAAGATTTTTTGGTTTTACCTTCACGTTCGTTTATAGGAACTTATGTAGCAGGAAATCCGCAGCAGGTAAATGGCCTTTCTGTTCCACTAGCTGATAGCTGGGTACTTTCTAAAGAAGAAGTACTCGAAGTAAAAGTAGCCACTGATGCATATAACAACACAATTCAAGCACTAGCTGCGGCACAAGGCTTGGCCTTTGTAGATGTAAATTCGCTCTACAATCAATTGAATAATGGCGGTATTGTAGCCAATGGGTTAACCTTAACTTCGGCTTTCGTTACTGGTGGAATGTTTTCAGTGGATGGTGTGCATCTGAGCCCAAGAGGAAATGCATTGATGTCAAACAAATTTTTACAGGCCGTAAATTCAAATTATGGCTCCAACCTGCAAGGCGTAAATGTGGGGAATTATCCAGTATTGTTTCCGGGTAACTTATAATTACATCCATTGAATAAACAATTTTAAATCATATTGCTATGAAAAAACTACTACTAGTATTACTAATTTCAAGTATTGGCCAAGCCCAATCCATCTCCAAACAAGTCATTGGTGCCGCTGGCAAAACCCAAACGGCAGGAAATTCCAAATTGTCTTGGACCGTTGGCGAACCTGTTGTTGGCCTTATGACCGCTGGCGGCAATCAATTGGGTAATGGCTATTATCCTGCGCTCAATTTGCAGGCGCTGAGTGTTGAAGACATAGACATGAATGTGCAAATAAAACTGTATCCCAACCCCACTTCACAAGCCTTGTATGTATCGCATCCTGAACTGAATTCATTTATGATCACGGTTGTCGATTTGAATGGCAAGCAAGTGTATGCGGGAACTATCTACAAAGAAGAACCGCTAGATGTTTCAAATTACACCCAAGGCATGTACCTCGTGACTATTGAAAATAAAGCAGCCAACAAAAAGAATACGTATAAAATCATCAAGAAATAAATATGAAAAAACTATTCATCCTTTTAGTATTTGCAATAACAGTTATTGCATCAGCCCAAGCCCCACAAGGCTTTAACTACCAGGCAACCGTGCGCAACAGTTCAGGTGCGTTGATAGTAAACCAAAA
>JAPLEX010000064.1:36142-38411 GCA_026390995.1 Flavobacterium sp. | reverse complement strand
AGACGGCCCTCGCACCCTTGACGAAGTCTTGCTTTCTATCTTTAAAGGACCAAATTACTATACGGGTGAAAACACCATAGAAATTTCTTGCCACGGTTCGCTTTTTATCCAACAACAGATTATTCAATTGGCACTTCGACACGGCTGTCGCATGGCCGATCCAGGTGAATTTACTTTACGTGCCTTTTTAAATGGAAAGATTGATCTATCTCAGGCTGAAGCTGTTGCCGATTTAATTTCTTCGACCAATGAAGCCAGTCACCAACTGGCCATTCAGCAAATGCGTGGCGGTTTTTCCAATGAATTACAAAGCCTGCGCACCGAATTACTCAATTTCGCTTCCTTGATTGAACTCGAATTGGATTTTGCCGAAGAAGACGTAGCCTTTGCCGACAGAACCCAATTTAATGCTTTGATTAATCGCATTGCCTTGGTCTTGAAACGCTTGATTGATTCATTTGCTATCGGAAACGTAATCAAAAACGGCATTCCGGTAGCCATCGTGGGTGAACCAAATGTGGGTAAATCTACCTTGCTCAACACCTTGCTCAACGAAGATCGCGCCATTGTTTCGGCCATAGCAGGAACCACGCGTGATACCATTGAAGACGAATTGGTTATTGAAGGAGTTGGTTTCCGCTTTATAGACACGGCAGGCATTCGCCAAACCACCGACGAAGTCGAATCCATTGGAATTCAAAAAACATTCGAGAAAATTGAGCAAGCCCAAGTGGTGCTGTATTTGTTTGAAAGTTCCAAGTTTATTCCGCTATCGCTCCATCAGTCGGCTTTCGCCTCTAGTCAAGTTTCTGGCTTGGACTACCTTAATGAAATTGAATTAATAAAGAACAACTACCCGCAAAAACAGCTGGTAGTAGTGATCAATAAAATTGATTTAATTACAGCAGTTCAAATACAAGACATCCAGAAACAATTAGCCTCCATTGAAGTTTCACCCATTCTACTCTCGGCCAAAAATAAACAGGGTATAGAAGAATTAAAAAACCAACTCACTTCACTGGTTAACACCGGCGCACTGCGCAACAACGAAACCATCGTAACCAACACACGACATTACGATGCGCTACTCAAAGCCTTGGACGAAATTCAAAAAGTACAATACGGAATCGAAACCAATCTACCCAGCGACCTCATGGCCATCGACATTCGCGAAGCCCTTTACCAATTTGGCCTCATCACCGGTCAAGTGAGCAACGACGAGCTATTGGGTAATATTTTTGCGAATTTTTGTATCGGGAAGTAGTTGTTCGTTGTCCGTTGTCGGTTATCGGTTAAATTGATTGAAAGATTGAATGATTTAAAAATTGAATCAGAACAAAATATAAATCTCTCCTATTAATTACCGTTGAGTTTTGTTTCAATCATTAGTGTCCATCAAATTCCCTAACCCCTAAACCCTACAACCTACAACCTACAACCTAAAACCTACCACCTAAACCCTACTCCCTACAACCTAAACCCTAACCCCTACTTCCCTTACATTTCAACAAATATTTCACTTTAAATACCCTACCTTTGCGGCTTTAAAAAATAACTATGAAGAAAATTGGTGAATACCGCAGTTTATTGGCAGTTGATCGTTCGGTAACCTTAAAAGAATTGAAAACCATCTACCGCAATGCGATGAAGGACAGTCATCCCGACAAATTTCAAGGCGATGAAGCCGGTTTACAATTGGCTGAAGAAAAAAGTAGAGCCATTATTGAGGCCTATCATTTTTTGGTAAGCATCAACCCCGAAACCATTCAAAGTGGCTTGTCCGAATACCAAGAAACCTGCGCTACAGCTACGATCGTAGATTACCGCTATGAAAATATTCGTTTGCATATCTATTTTTCAAACGGCAGTGCCTACGAGTACATTTCGGTTCCCAAAGCGATTTACATCAAAATGGTCAATGCCGATTCGCCCGGTCGCTTTGCCAAAAGACATATCTTTACGCAGTATCCGTACCGTAAAGTGAGCAACCAAGAATAACTAGGTTGTATTGTTTACTTTAATACCCCAATAAAATGGAAGTTTTTGGCTATATCTCGGCACTTTTAATTGGGATTACCCTAGGACTCATAGGCGGAGGTGGATCTATTTTGACAGTACCCATTTTGGTTTATTTGTTTCACATTAAACCCGAACAGGCAACTGGTTATTCCCTATTTATCGTAGGGTTTACCTCGGCCATTGGTGCGATTCGACACTATATTTTGGGCAATATTAAACTGCAGTCGGCTTTGTATTTTGCCATCCCTTC
>JAPLEX010000064.1:13125-36096 GCA_026390995.1 Flavobacterium sp. | reverse complement strand
CAATTGGCCCAATTTCAATAAACAAAGACAACCTCTTGCTTTTTGTCTTTGCCCTGCTCATGGTCGCGGCGTCAGTTTCTATGATTCGTCCGTCAAAAAACGAAACCAATTCTTTGGCTGTTAAACCTTTGCAATTAAGCAAAATTGGCGCATTAGTGGGTTGTGTATCTGGTTTTTTGGGTGCAGGCGGAGGATTTTTAATTATTCCTAGCTTGTTGTTTTTTGGTAAATTGTCTATGAAACAAGCCGTGGGCACCTCTTTGCTCATTATTTCCACAGCGACTTTACTTGGTTTTGCCGGTGATGTGCTGCAAGGCAACGAATATGATTATATACTATTGGCTAAAATCACCACCTTGGCCGTAATTGGGTTACTAATTGGCACCCAACTTTCCAAAAAAATAAGTGGCCCGCAACTCAAACCCATTTTTGGCTGGTTTGTACTAAGTATGGGCTGCTACATTATTAGTAAGTCACTTTTCTTTTCTTAGCAAATACACAATCATTTTTGATCATATCTCCTGCCAAACTTATTTTGGTTTATTATTTTTATAGATTCCTAATATTTCGGCTCTGGCCAATTTGCAAAACAAATTAATGTTAAACAAATAAATAGTTTAGTAAAAAAGTATATTTTTGAAACAACTAAAATTAATAATCTAAATACATACTATCATGAAAAAAGCAATTTTAATGTTGGCCTTAGTTGCCTTCACCTTTTCAACCGTAAATGCACAAGAGAAACCAAAAGCAGAAGCCAAAAAAGAATGTTCAACCGCTGAAAAAAAATCATGTGCAGCTGGTGAAAAAAAAGCTGGTTGTTGTGCGGCCAAAAAAGCAGACAAAAAAGACTAATTACCAATTAGGTAGATCAAAAGGGTGTTTGAGTAATCAAGCACTTTTTTTATTTCTATTCGCTAAAAACAAACTAGTTAATACCTTATTTTTGCGCCAAATTGATGCCATGAAAATAGAACAGATATACACGGGCTGTATTGCCCAAGCAGCCTATTATTTAGAAAGCAAAGGCGAAGCAGCCATTTTTGATCCGCTGCGTGAAGTGGAGCCCTATTTGGCCAAAGCAGCTGCCGATAACGCCAAAATAACTTACATTTTTGAAACCCATTTTCATGCCGATTTTGTATCGGGTCATTTGGATTTGGCACAAAAAACTGGCGCAAAAATTGTATTTGGGCCTACCGCTAATCCACAGTTTGATGCTTTAATTGCTCGAGATAACCAAGAATTTAAAGTGGGGGATTACACTATAAAACTGTTACACACGCCCGGACATACCCTGGAAAGCAGCTGTTATTTGCTGCTGGACGAAAACCAAAAAGGATACGGAATAATCACTGGAGATACTTTATTTATTGGTGATGTAGGTCGACCCGATTTGGCGCAAGCCATGGTGGAAGATCTTACCCAAGAAAAATTAGCTTCCTATTTATTTGATTCGCTACGCAACAAGATCATGCCTTTGGCCGACGATTTAATTGTGTTTCCGAGTCACGGAGCCGGTAGTGCTTGCGGGAAAAACATGAGCAAAGAAACAACCGATACCTTGGGTAATCAGAAAAAAACCAATTATGCCCTGCGAGCCGATATGACGCGTGAAGAATTTACCGCCGAATTGCTGGATGGCTTGGGTTTGCCTCCCGCCTATTTTCCGCAAAATGTGAGGCTTAATAGTCAAGGATATACTTCATTGGATGCCATTATGAAACGTTCGATGACTGCTTTATCGGCAGTAGGCGTTCAAGAACAGCTGCAAGACAAAACTACCATTGTGTTGGATGTGCGCAACGAACAAGAATTTTGTGCGAGTCATATTCCCAATTCAATCTTTATTGGTTTGCAAGGAAATTTTGCGCCTTGGGTGGGTGCTTTATTGCAAAACGTGGAGCAACCGCTTATTTTGGTTGTAACCGAAGGCAAAGAAGCGGAAGCAATTACCCGACTTTCTCGTGTAGGGTTTGATCAGGTGCAAGGCTTTTTAAAAGGCGGAATAGTTGCCTGGGAAGCGGCAGGTTTTACAACAGCCCAGATTAATTCTATATCACCATTAGAATTTGAAAGCGAACACCAATCCACTTCGGTGGTTGTTGATGCACGCAAACCCAGTGAATACCAAGCCGAACACCTTGAGGGTGCTGTGAATATTGCTTTAGATACAATTAACACGCATATAAAAGATGTGCCAAGTTCGGATTTCTATTTGCATTGTGCTGGCGGTTATCGTTCGGTAATCATGGCTTCGGTGCTGAAACGACATGGCATTCACCACTTCACTAATGTTGAAAAAGGGATGGCCGGAATTCGCCAAACTAATCTCCCACTCACGCTGTTTGTTTGTCCCAATTCGGGAGTAAAATAGTAGCCTAAAAAATAGTCAATACTCATAAATTTAAATACTTTTGCACCCGTAAATCACATTAATCACACACGAATATGAAATCAATGTTACTTAGTTTTTCACGAATTTTTCTAGTACTAACCGCAGCGGTGGTGGTATTTTCTTGCAACAAAGCAGGCGATAACGAATACATCATTACCGGAACCATCAAAGGCATTGCCGACGGTAAAAAAGTATTTTTAGAAGTACAAGACGACATGACCGGGGCTTTTAAAGCCTTGGATACCGTGAAAGTTGAAGGAGGTAAATTTACCTTCAAGGGTTCTGCTAAAGGAGCTGAAATCAACTTAATTCAGGTTGAAACCGTAAATGGTAAAGTTCCGTTCATTTTAGAAAATGGAGACATCGAAATAGACATCAATAAAGACAGTTTAAATTTGGCAAAAGTGAGCGGCACCTATAACAACGACGAGTTGACCGCCTATCGCGAGTTGGGAACCAAAATCCAAAAAGACATGATGAAGTTCCAAAACGACAATATGGCCAAAATGAACCAAGCGCAACAAAAAAAGGATACAGTTGCCATAAATACCTTGCGTAAAGCCTACTTTAAGTTTCAAGAAGATTTTGCCAAACAATCTGAAGAGTACGTGAAAACGCACCCAAAATCATTCATTTCCTTATTGATTATCGAAAGCTTGTTTCAACAAATGGTTGATCCAGCAAAAATCACCACCTACTTTAATGGGTTGGACAAAGAATTAAAAGCCAACAAACACGGGAAGAAAATAAAATCCCAATTGGATTTACTAAACAAACCGGCTGCTCCTGTAGGTGTAGAAGTGGGCAGTCTAGCTCCCGATTTCTCGGCTCCCGGACCTGACGGAAAAGTAATCAGTTTAAAAGAATGCATGGGAAAAGTTACTTTGGTCGATTTTTGGGCTTCATGGTGCAATCCATGTAGAGCCGAAAACCCAAACAACGTGGCACTTTATGCAGAATTTCACGCCAAAGGATTCAATATCATAGGCGTTTCTTTAGACAAAGATGGAGCCAAATGGAAAGAAGCGATTGCCAAAGACAAATTGGCTTGGCCACAAATTTCTAATTTAAAATACTGGGACGAACCCATTCGCGTAACCTACGGAGTTGAATCGATCCCTGCCACTTTCTTGTTGGATGCCAACGGTGTTGTAGTTGCCAAAGATTTAACTGGTGCTGCTTTAAAAGCCAAAGTAGCTGAGTTATTGGCGAAATAAATTTAAGTTGGGAGTTGGGAGTTGGGAGCTGGAAGTTGGGAGCTGGAAGTTGGGAGCTGGAAGTTGGTTCCGAAAACTCGTGATTGATTTTGAAATTTCAAATTAGTGTCTCTCCTCTAACTTCTCCACGTCTATAATCTCAAAAAAAAGGATACTCAATCGGGTGTCCTTTTTTTTGTATTTCTATTTCAAAGGCTTAGTAAATACTCAAAATAAAGTACAATTTAAAATTGGTAAACCAACAAACAGTTTTTATATTTGCTCGCCTTAAAAAGGATTGGGGAGATACTCAAGCGGCCAACGAGGGCAGACTGTAAATCTGCTGTGTGAACTTCGCAGGTTCGAATCCTGCTCTCCCCACAAGCTTTTAAAATAAAAAAAAACCACAAGCTCGCTTGATGGTTTTTTTGTTTTAAAAAGCTTGAAGGGTTCCCCCTTACGGATCATTTGAAAAATAATCCTCTATCTAATTCCAAAGTTCTTTAGTGCACTGGAACCCTTTTCAGAATTTCTATTTTGCAATGCTCGCTTGATGGTTTTTTTGTTTTTAAATGCTTGAAGGGTTCCCCCCTTTACGGATCATTTGAAAAATAATCCTGCTTTCAATTTCTTAGTAACGTTTTTCTTGGGAACCCTTCCCTACCTGCCATAATCAATTAAGAATTAAAAATGAAAAATTAATAATGTTGTGCACAACTGGAGTACTCGTTATTTCATTTGTCTATAACACCATTTTTAATTTTTCATTTTTCATTTTTCATTTTTAATTTTTAATTATTCATTTTTAATTAATAACGAAGCTCACCTGAATCTGAACACTCAGTTCCAACTCTCCCGCAGCTAAAGTTTCGCGAGCAGCTCCATCGGCTTGCATGGCCATCATTTTGGAGTTATAAAAAGGTTGGGGAGCTGAACTTACATTCGTATCTGAAATAGTCTGCACCTTCCCTACTTTTTGTCCCACTACCGATAGATAATCCTGGGCTTTGGCTACGGCATTTTGCATGGCCAATTTGCGAACATCGCCTTGTAATTTATCATTTTGAGAAGATTGAAACTCCACCGAGGAAATCGTGGTAATTCCTGCCGAAACCAAATCGGTCATGAGCGCATCGTATTTACTCAAATCGCGCAACAACAACTGAATTGTTTGACTCGCATGGATAAAGGTTTTCTTGCTTTCGTAATCGTAGGCCGGATTTAAGCTCACGCGTTGGGTTTTTACATCGGCTGGAGCCAAACCCCATTTTTTTATGTTTTTAAGTACCGAAGTTGTTTTGGTGTCGTTTTGCTCTTTTACCAGTTTGGTGTCGGAACCTTTGGTTTCAATGGCAATACTGATTGATACCTGATCGGGTACAATTTTTAATTTACCTTCGCCCATTACGGTTACCAAGGCAGGGTTTTTTAATTCTTGTGCAAAGCTGCTTGCAAATAAGACTAATGCGAGGAATAGGATTGTCTTTTTCATTTTTAATTTTTCATTTTTAATTATTAATTACAATTTTCCTGTTTTCACCAACACAAACAACAACACAATCGGTATGGCCAAAAGAATCACCATAAACGTATGTTCGGTGAGTAAATCGGGCGCTTTTATCAGTGTCAATAGATAACCACCGATGGCACCACCAAAATGTGCGGTGTGTCCAATGTTGTCATTTTTGGCCTTCATGCCATAAATCGAATACAACAAATACCCAATCCCAAACAAATAGGCTGGAATAGGAATGGGAATAAAAAATAAATACAAACTCATGTCGGGATTGAGCAAAATAGCCGAATACAACACGCCAGTCACAGCTCCAGAGGCTCCAATTGCCGAATAATGGTAATCGTCTTTGTGAAACAACAAGGTAAGCAAGCTGCCAAACACCAAACTACCGGCATAAATGAGTCCAAAAGAAAATTCGTTGAGGTAATTGATTACCACAGGACCAAACATGTACAAGGTGAACATGTTAAAAAATAAATGGCCAATATCGGCGTGTAAAAACCCCGATGTAACCATGCGGTATTGTTCACCAGCACGTATACTTCCGATGTGAAATTGATAGTTGCGAATAAAACTTAAATCGTTAAAGCCTTTGAAACTTGTGAGTAAATTCAAGCCAATAAGGAGAAGTAAGATCATGCTCATGTACTGCGGTTTTAGATTCGTAAAAATAGAATTGTTTTCAGGAACAACGCGAAATTCACCAAACTATTTCGGGTAAAAGCGTATATTTGATCAAAATTTTTTGGGATGCAGTTGTTGTTGTATATTTTGTTTTATCCGTTCATTTGGTGCATTTCGAAATTGCCGTTTCGGGCCTTGTATATTTTGTCAGACGGCATTTGTTTTTTGGTGTATCGGGTGGTGCGTTACCGCAAAAAAACCGTACGCGAAAACATAGCGCTGGCCCTTCCCCATTTGTCCTTGTCAGAACGCATTGAGGTGGAACGTAAATTTTACCATCATTTGTGCGATTTGTTTCTAGAAATGATGAAAACCCTGAGCATTACCGATGAAGAAATCAATGCGCGTTTTGTATACACTAATATTGACACCTACCTCGACTTAGAGAAAAAAGAAAAAAGTGTAGCCATGCTTTGTGCCCATTACAACAGCTACGAATGGACTATTTCTATCAATCGTAAAATTCAATTTGATGGCATTGCGATATACAAAAAAATCAACAACCCCTATTTTGACCAGTTGGTTCACCGCATTCGCTCGCGCTTTAAGGCTACCTTAATTACCAACAAAGAAGCTATTCCTAGAATTAGCCAAAATGCCCGAAACAAACACTTTGGTTTATATGGATTTGCCAGTGATCAATCGCCTCGGTTGAATGCCGCACACCACTGGAAGAATTTCATGGGCATGTATGTACCCGTGCATACCGGCGGCGAAATGTTGGCCAAAAAATACGACATGAATGTGGCCTTTCTTAAAATCACGAAAGTAAAACGTGGATTTTATGAAGCCGAAATTGTGAAAGTCTATGAAGAGGTGAAGCAAATTCCCAACTACGAAATCTCGGATCGCTTTATGGAACTGGTGGAACGACAAATTCTAGAAGCGCCCGAATTCTATTTGTGGACCCACAAACGTTGGAAACACCGCAAAGAACAAGTCTAACTCCCTACAATTCAAACCAATCGTGTACCATTTGGTTGGCCGATGACACAAAACTATGATGCACAAACTCATTGGTTTTGGCCTCATACACATAGTCTTTGGCCCACTCGCGATGGTGTTGTGCCAATTCAATAAGGCTTTGACACACATAAACAATTTCGGCATTGGTGGTAGTGGGATGAAACGACATGCGGATCCATCCTGGTTTTTGAATTAAATCGCCGGCATCAATTTGGCACACCAAGGCATTCGATAATTCTTGATCTACATTGAGCAAATAGTGGCCGTACGTTCCGGCACAACTGCAACCGCCGCGGGTCTGAATGCCAAATCGATCATTCAGGAGTTTTACGCCCAAATTAAAATGCAAATCTTCGATATAAAACGAAACCACACCCAAACGATGTTGGTGTTGCGGCGCTAAAATAACCATGTTTTTATGTGGTGCCAAGGTGGCAAAAACGTAATCTAGGATTTCGTGCTCGCGTTGCAAAATCTTATCTACACCCATTTTTTCTTTGAGCTGAATGGCCAAGGCGGTTTTAATTACCTGCAAAAATCCCGGTGTTCCGCCATCTTCGCGGTCTTCGATGTTGTCAATGTACTTGTGTACGCCCCAAGGATTGGTCCAAGCCACAGTGCCACCACCCGGATTGTCGGGGATTGTATTTTGGTACAAAGCCGAATTAAACACCAAAACGCCCGAAGTGCCCGGTCCGCCCAAGAATTTGTGAGGCGAGAAAAAGATGGCATCCAAATAGGACTCTGGATCAGCTGGATGCATATCTATATGGACATAGGGTCCTGAACAAGCAAAATCTACGAAGCACAACCCTTGGTGTTGGTGCATCAATTTGGCTGCTTCGTGGTAGGGTGTCTGAATTCCCGTCACATTAGAACAAGAGGTTATCGACGCAATTTTTACTGGTCTATTTTTGTATTTATTTACTAATAAACTCAATTCGTTCAACGAAAACAACCCTTCGCTATCGGCAGGAATCACCACGACATCAGCAATGGTTTCAAGCCAGGAGGTTTGGTTGGAATGGTGTTCCATGTGCGACACAAACACAATTGGTCGTTGGTCAGCCGGAAGTTTAAATTGGGCTTGCAACCGTTCGGGCACTTTGAGCCCCATAATCCGTTGCAATTTATTAACCACTCCTGTCATGCCGCTGCCTTCAGTTATTAACACGTCATCGGCATTGGCATTTACATGTTGTTTAATGAGATGACGGGCATGGTGATAGGCCTTGGTCATTGCGGTACCCGATTCGGTGGTTTCGGTATGGGTATTGGCCACGTAAGGTCCAAATTTATCTACCAAGCGGTCTTCTATGGGGCGGTACAAACGTCCACTGGCTGTCCAATCGGTATAAATAATTTTTTGCACCCCAAAAGGCGATTCAAAAGTTTGATCGATGCCCACAATTTGCTCCCGAAAAGAAGCAAAGTACTTTTCTAAAGCAGTAGGCAAATTAGGGGTGTGTGCATTGTTCATCTTATATTCCGGCTATATTTTTTATTTCGTCAATAATTCGCAACGCCAAAGCATCGGCTGCTGCTTGCGAAGGAGCTTCGGTATAAATTCGAATAATGGGTTCGGTATTCGATTTGCGTAAATGCACCCATTCGCTAGGAAAATCAATTTTCACGCCGTCAATCGTAGAAATTTCTTCGTGTTGGTATTTGGCTGTCATGGCCACCAAAATGGCATCCACATCCAAGCTCGGCGTGAGTTCAATTTTGTTTTTACTCATGTAATATTGCGGATAACTGGCGCGCAATTGGGCAACCGTGAGTTCTTGTTGTGCCAAATAGGTCAAGAACAAAGCCACGCCCACCAAGCTGTCACGGCCGTAATGCAATTCGGGATAAATGATTCCGCCATTGCCTTCGCCACCAATTATCGCCTGTGTGCTTTTCATGAGTTCCACCACATTCACCTCGCCTACAGCACTGGCTTGGTACGATCCGTTGTGTTTGGTGGTAATGTCGCGCAAGGCACGAGAAGAAGACATATTTGAAACGGTATTTCCAGGGGTTTTGCTCAACACATAATCGGCTACGGCTACGAGTGTGTATTCTTCGCCAAACATTTCGCCGTCGTTTGAGATGAAAGCCAAACGATCTACATCGGGATCCACCACGATGCCAAAATCGGCTTTTTCGCGCAGCACCAATTCGCAGATGTCACCCAAATGCTCTTTTAGCGGTTCGGGGTTGTGCGGAAAATGACCGTTGGGTTCGCAGTACAATTTGACTACTTCAACGCCCATTTGCTCCAATAAATTTGGAATGATAATTCCACCCGATGAATTCACGCCGTCTACCACCACTTTATATTTGCGTTGGGCAACGGCCTCGGCATCTACCAAAGGCAATTGCAAGACTTCGTCAATGTGAATGTCCATGTAGGCGTCATTCACGGTAACGGTTCCCAACTCATCCACTTCCGAGAAATCAAAAGCTTCCGCTTCGGCAATGGCTAGGATTTGTGCTCCATCGGCACCACTTAAAAATTCACCTTTATGGTTCAATAATTTCAGTGCATTCCATTGTTTGGGATTGTGCGAAGCAGTCAAAATTATTCCGCCTTGTGCTTTTTCTAAAGGCACGGCAATTTCTACCGTAGGCGTTGTGGATAAACCCAAATCAATCACATCGATGCCCAAACCAATCAAGGTATTCATCACTAAATTATGGATCATCGGCCCAGAAATACGGGCATCACGACCAATCACCACGGTCACTTTTCCTGTTGTAGGATTTGAAGGTTGCGCTTGATTTTTGATCCACGTTCCGTAGGCCGAAGCAAATTTCACGGCGTCTACCGGAGTTAAATTATCACCTACTACTCCACCTATGGTTCCGCGTATGCCGGATATCGATTTGATTAATGTCATCTAAATTTAATTTTATTGGGTGCACAAATATAGGATTAGTTCCTAAAAGTAAATTCATTTTGAAACTAAGTTTTGGTTCATGCCGGCTATTCATTTAAATCTTGTTATTTTTACTCGCCTAAGTGAATAACCATTGAATTTTCTTGCACACATCCATCTTTCTGGATCCAATCTGTGGATACAAACCGGCAATTTCATGGCCGATACCGTGCGTGGCAAAGACTACTTGCAGCATCCCATCGAAATTCGAAAAGGGATTTTGTTGCACCGCGCCATTGATACCTTTACCGATGCGCATCCCGTTTTTCGATCCAGCACCAAACGCTTGCATGCCAAGTATCACCATTATTCGGGTGTGATCGTCGATATTTTTTACGACCATTTTTTGGCCAAAAATTTCCAAGACTACAGCGCTGTTTCCTTGGCTGATTTTACGCAACACTTTTATGCTTTTTTACAAGACAATACCGCTGTATTAACCGAAAAAACACAACAGATGTTGCCGTATATGGTACAACAAGATTGGTTGTTCAATTACCAATACACCGAAGGCATTGCCCGCATATTGGGCCAAATGGACCGAAGAATCCAACGCGGCACACAGATGCAATATTCAGTACACGAACTCCAGGAATTTTACCCCGAATTTGAACAGGAATTTCGGCAATTTTATCAGGAAGTACAGCAATTCTCCACCCAAAAATTACAGGAATTATGCGTTTTATATCCGAACGTATAACGGCATTTGAGTTGCAGTTGATCGGTTTGTGCATAAACACACCTTGAAACCTTAAGCAAAAAGGAAGCGTTAAAACATGTTGCGCGCTAATCGATTAGTGCTAAATTTGCGACTCATCTCATACAAATGCTCAAGAAATTCGTTCGATCCATAGAAAAAATAGTTGCCTGGGGACAATCCAAATTGTCTGCCAAGCAGTTTATATTTTTATCAAGTGTATTGGTGGGTATTTCGGCTGCTTGGGCGGTGGTTATCCTGAAATCTTTTGCGCACTGGGTTTTTTCGTTTGCCACTTCGATCAACGGCATTCTGAAATTGAGTTTCATCAACAGTATTTTACCCATCGTTGGGATTTTACTCACCGTTTGGGTGATCAAACGCGTATTGGGCGGCACGCTCGAAAAAGGCACCTCGCAAATCTTGTTTGCCGTAGCCAAAAAAGGCAGTGTAATTCCGCGCAAGCAAATGTATTCGCAAATCATTACCAGCTCGCTCACCGTGGGCTTGGGCGGATCAGCAGGAATGGAAAGTCCCATTGTGATTACCGGTGCTGCCTTTGGATCCAATTACGCCCAACGCTACAATTTGTCTTATAACGACCGGACGTTGCTCATTGGTTGTGGCGTGGCCGCCGGAATTGCCGCTGCCTTTAATGCGCCCATTGCCGGTGTATTGTTTGCCATTGAAGTGCTGTTGGTTGATGTGAGCATTGCGGCCTTTACGCCCATTATGATAGCGGCCGCTACCGGCGCCTTGGTTTCTACCTTGGTTTTGGATGAAAGCGTGTTGCTCAACTTTAACCGCACCCAAACCTTTGCAGTCCGTAATATTCCGTTTTATGTTGGTCTGGGCATTTTCACTGGATTTTTATCGGTATATTATGCCAAAAATTTTCAGCGTTTGGAGGTGATTTTTGCTCGACTCAATTGGAAAATTTACAATAAAGCGCTGCTTGGTGCCATGCTCTTGGGTCTACTCATTTTTGTGTTTCCCGTCTTGTTTGGCGAAGGCTACGAAACCATTCGCGTCTTGGCCGGAACTGATCCCGGTTCCTTATTAGAAAACACGCTGTTTAGCGATTTTAGAAATAATAAATTGGCATTACTTATTTTTATCGGATTGGCCTTATTGCTCAAAGTTTTTGCCACAGGTATTACCTTTGGCAGCGGTGGAAACGGCGGAAATTTTGCCCCTTCCCTCTTCATGGGATCCTATGCCGGCTTTGTATTTGCCAAAGTGTTTAATTGGTTGGGCATGTCCAAATTGCCCGTAGAAAACTTTATTTTAGTTGGGATGTCGGGCATTTTGAGCGGTTTATTTCATGCGCCTCTCACGGCCATTTTCTTGATTGCCGAAATAACAGGCGGTTACCAACTGATGGTGCCATTAATGATTGTGTCTTCCATCAGTTTTGCCATCTCCAAAAAAATTGAAAAGCATTCACTCGACGTAAAAAAATTGGCCAAATCGGGCAACGTATTTACCAGCAACAAAGACACCAATATTTTGGCCAGTTTACACACCGAATCACTCATTCAGGCTGACGAATTGACCCTTTCGCCCGAAGAAAATTTAGAGCGTTTGGTGAGCATGATATCCAATTCCAATCAAGAATTATTTGCCGTTTTAAATCCTGAAAAACAACTCATTGGATTGGTTAACTTTAATGATATTCGAGAAATTGTATTCAGTAATTTTAAAGTAAAATACACCCACATTCATGAGATCATGCGTGCTCCAGAAGAATTTGTAAACCACAGCGATTCGATGGAACAGGTGATGCGCAAATTTGAAAAAACCACCCAAGTGTTTCTTCCTGTTCTAAAACAAGGCCAGTACTTTGGCTTTATCTCCAAATCGGCGGCATTGGAGGCGTATAGAGAGCAGTTGAAGTCGATGGTGATTGAGTGATTATTAATTAAGAATTAAAAATTAAAAATTAATAATTGAGGGAGTATACTAAGAACTGCTGGTCTATTTTGGTGGTAGGTTTTAGGTGGTGGGTGGTAGGTTGCTTTCTTAGAACAGTCTTGAATCTCTTGTCTGTTAGTCTTTCCTCTTTTGTTGTCTGTTCTCGGTTCTCGGTTGTCGGTTATTTTCTTAGAACCGTCTTGAATCTATATTCTGTTAGTCTCTCCTCTTTTGTTGTCGGTTGTCAGTTGTCTGTTTTCTGTTATTTTCTTAGAACCGGCTTTTGTCTTTTAGTCTCTGTTCTATTTTATTGGTTTTACAAGAAAAAAAAGCTAGGTTTGAGATAAATTTTTTAATGCATGAAATACAATAAAATTCGCGAAGAAGAACTGAAAAACAAAGTTGGTGCCGACTGGTTTAAAGGCTTTGACACAACTGAAATTTTAGGTAACATTGATTTTACAGTATTTCCAAAACAAAATAAACTGTTTGACGGCAGAGAACCATTATTGTGGGCTGAAGCTAAAACGGGTAATTTTGATGTGACAACTATGTTTGTTCAATTGGTTCTAACAATTGGCAAGGCTCGTACTTTTGATAAAACATTACCTCCTGCTTTTTTGGGTGCATTTGACTTTGCAAAAATTGCTTTTGTGCCTTACATTAATGTTCAAGATATTTTTTATGTAAACGATTTTAATTGGAATGTCACCCCAAGTAACCACGAAACCAAAGAATTTTTGCTGATAAAAGAACGTATTGAGGCTATTTTAAGTCAATACACCTTTATCTATGATTATGAAAAAGACGAGAAAGAACTACAACACTTTATTAAAAACAACATAGCCAATGCGACCACAACAAGTAAATTAAAAATTGATAAAAATAATTTCATTCCTATTTATTTGCGCTGGTTAGAAATTGTGAAACCAATAATTAATGTAAAGTGGGATGAATTAAATAAAGCTAATATTTTAGATAGTGATTTCTATTTAGCAGACCTATTCGTTGATGACAAAGACACACAACAACTTGATGACGATCTCAGCATACGGGATAGCCTCTTTGTTGTTTTTCAAAATGAAGGATATAAAATTGCAAAGGAAAATTTAAAACAAATGTTTGATGCAAATATTACTCTTAAAAATAAAGAAACATATTTGCAATTTTGGAAACGCTACAAGCGCCCTCCGATAAAAGAGTTTCAAGATTACATCATTGAACGTAGAGATTTGTTGGTACCACAAGACATCAGGGAACGTAAAGGTGCTTTTTTTACACCTCGTCCTTGGGTAGAACTTTCCCAAAAATACCTCACCGATTATTTGGGTGAAAATTGGCAAGACGAGTATTACATTTGGGATTGTGCTGCAGGCACAGGAAATCTATTAGCTGGTTTGACTAATAAATACAATATTTACGCCAGCACACTAGACCAAGCCGATGTAAATGTAATGCACGAACGTATTGACCATGGCGCCAATTTGCTTAAGAACAATGTATTTCAATTTGATTTCTTAAATGACGATTTTGGCAAACTACCCCAAAGCCTTCAAGACATTATTAACCACGAAGATAAACGAAAAAAGTTAGTTGTGTATATTAATCCTCCGTATGCAGAGGCAGCTAGTAAAGATACTTTATCTGGTGTAAATAATAATAAAACTGATGTTTCAGTTAAAACAAAAATTTATTTAAAATACTTTACCAATTTTGGTATATCAGGAAGAGAGTTATTCGCTCAATTTTTCATGAGAATAAGTAAAGAAATTGATGGTTGTATACTTGCTGAATTTTCTAAGTTAAAAATTATTCAGTCACCTAGTTTCAAAGACTTTAGAGAAGTTTTTAAAGCTAAATTAGAAAATTTATTTATAGTACCTGCTGATACTTTTGACAACGTAAAAGGAGTTTTCCCAATCGGTTTCTTTATATGGAATACTAATGTTAAAAATAAATTTGAAGAAAATATTGCAGATGTTTATAATAATAAAGGAAATTTCATTGGTAATAAAACCATAATATCTTATGACAATTTCAAATCAATTAATGATTGGCTAATAACAACACGTAAAAGAAATAATGAAACAAATTTAGCATTCATGTCATGTAAAGGAAGTGATTTTCAAACAGTAAGTTTGAATTTTATTGTCAATGAAAAAAAATCACTTCCACACGCAAGAGGAACTTGGATAACAGATAAAAATTTGATTGAATCTAGTATATATTATGCTGTTAGACATAGTGTAACTGCTACTTGGTTAAATGATAGAGATCAATTTTTATTTCCCAATTATGGCTGGCAAAACGATACTGAATTTCAAAATGATTGTTTATCTTTCATTTTATTCAGTAACAATATTCAAAGTCAATACGGCATAAATCATTGGATTCCTTTTAAAGAACAAGAAGTAAACGCAAAAGCCAAGTTTGAAAGTAATTTCATGCCTGATTTCATCAAAGGCAAAATCAAAAAAGATTCCTCTAATGAAACATTATTTAAAGATGAATCAATTGCAGAAAGTAAACCATTAGTTTTTTCACAAGAAGCAAGTGCAGTTTTTGATGCAGGGCGTGAGTTATGGAAATATTACCACGCTCAAAATGATGTTGATATCAATGTAAACGCGAGTTTTTATGACATCAGATCCTACTTTCAAGGTACAAATGCCCAAGGCAGAATGAATCCACGTAGTGAAGATGCCACCTACACTAAATTGATTGGTGAACTAAGAAATAACCTTTCTGTTTTAGCAGATAAAATCAAACCAAAGGTTTATGAATATGAATTTTTGAAAGAATAGAATTTTACCTTATTTCAAAATCAGATATTAGTCCCAAAGCTTCTGGATTGGAATTTGTGATTTTCAACTTGAAAATTACAAATAGTGATTTCTCCCATTTTTCAAATCCGTGTTGCAAAAAAAACATAACGCATTAATTAAGTTTGCAAATTGAAAACTTTTACCTAAGTTTGTGGCATGAAAATACTGGTTAAGAAAACAATTTTATATTACATCGATCAATATCCAATTGCAAAAACGCAATTGTTGATATGGTATAATGAGTTTTCAAAATTAGAATTTCACAATTTCAACCAACTCAAACAAGTGTATGGAAATGCAAGTATCGTAAACACGGAAAGAGTTGTTTTCAATATTAAAGGAAATGATTTTCGATTGGTCGTTTCAATCAATTTTTCCCAAACAGCCTGTTATGTAATTTGGTTTGGAACACACAAAGAATATGATAAAATAAATGTTGAAACTGTAGCTTTTGATGTTTCAATTTTAAACAATAAAAAACGATAACGATGAACTGGAAAGTAATAAAAACCGAAGAAGATTACGCCAAAGCCTCTTTGCGATTGATGGAAATATTCCATGCAAATCCCAACACGCCAGAAAGTGACGAGTTAGATTTATTGTTGGTTTTGGTGAAAGATTATGACGATAATCATTACGAATTACCTGAACTGGATGCCTTAGAAGTTATTAAATATAAGATGCAAGAAATGGGCATTAAACCAAAAGATCTTGAGCCAATTATTGGAAGCAAAGGCCACGTTTCCTCTATTCTTTCAGGCAAACGAGAAATCACCCTAAAAATGGCGCAAAAACTCAAAAATTATTTCAGTATTCCTGCTGAAGTTTTTTTGCATAATGCCTAATAAAACAGATGATAGACCAATTGATTCAAGACGGTTCTAATTAAGCCAACCGAAAACAAAGAACTGACAACGGACAACCCAAAACCGACAACCATTTCTTTTCAATTCACCAATCTAAACACTACTTTTGCTTCTTTGCAAAAATCATGACACATACTGACGGAACGATAGAAGTATTGGGCGCTCGCGTGCACAATCTGAAGAATATTGACATCTCGATTCCCCGCGACCAATTGGTGGTGATTACGGGTCTTTCGGGTTCGGGAAAATCATCATTGGCGTTTGACACCATTTATGCCGAGGGCCAACGCCGGTACATTGAAACTTTTTCGGCTTATGCCCGCCAGTTTTTGGGCGGATTAGAACGGCCCGATGTCGATAAAATTGACGGCCTTTCACCCGTAATTGCCATCGAACAAAAAACCACGAGCAAGAGCCCAAGATCGACGGTGGGAACCATTACGGAGATTTACGATTTTTTACGTTTGTTGTATGCCCGTGCCGCCGACGCCTATAGCTACAACACCGGCGAAAAAATGGTTTCCTATTCGGATGACCACATCAAATCGCTCATCGAAAACGACTACCAAAACCAAAAAGTAACTTTGTTGGCGCCAGTTGTACGCGCCCGAAAAGGACATTATGGCGAACTGTTTCAGCACATTGCCAAACAAGGTTTTGTGAAAGTGCGCGTAAATGGAGAAATTACAGACATTACGCCCGGGATGAAACTCGATCGCTACAAAACCCACGACATCGAAATTGTGATTGATCGCCTTTTGTTGGACCAATCAGCCGATCAAGAAAAACGCCTGCAAGAAAGCATCCAAACGGCCATGCATCACGGCGATAATATCTTGATGTTGTTGGCCCACGACAGCCAAGAACTGCGGTACTTTAGCCGCAATTTAATGTGCCCTACAACCGGAATATCCTACCCCAATCCCGAACCCAATTTATTTTCGTTCAATTCACCCAAAGGGGCTTGCCCGCATTGCAACGGTTTGGGAACGATTAATCAAATCAACCCGAACAAAATTGTTCCGGATCCTAAACTATCCATCAAGGCCGGCGGATTTGCTCCCTTGGGCGAGTACAAAAGCACTTGGATTTTTAAACAACTGGAAGTGATTGGCGAGAAATTTCAGTTTCAACTCACCGATCCCATTTCGGCCATTCCAGCTGAGGCCATGGAACTCATCATGCATGGTGGCAAAGAGAAGTTCTCGGTAGCATCCAAAACCTTGGGCGTGACCAAAGAATACAAAATTGATTTTGAAGGCATATCCAATTTCATCAAAAACCAACACGACGAAAGTGGTTCTTCGAGCATCAAACGCTGGGCCGCCGCCTTTATGGACGAAGTAGCTTGCCCCGAATGCCACGGCACCCGATTGAAAAAAGAAGCGCTGCATTTCAAGTTACTCGAAAAAAACATTGCCGAATTATCTGGCCTCGACATCATCGATTTGAGCAGTTGGTTTGAGGAATTACAATCTCAACTAACTCCCAAACAACAAGCCATTGCCAGCGAAGTCGTGAAAGAAATCAAGGACCGTTTGCGCTTTTTAGTGAATGTGGGATTAGATTATTTGGCACTCAACCGTTCATCCAAATCCTTGTCGGGCGGCGAAGCACAACGCATCCGCTTGGCCACGCAAATTGGTTCACAATTGGTGGGCGTATTGTACATATTAGACGAACCCAGCATCGGTTTGCACCAGCGCGACAATGCAAAACTCATCCATTCGCTCGAGCAATTGCGCGACATTGGCAACTCGGTATTGGTGGTGGAGCACGACAAAGACATGATAGAACGCGCCGATTACGTGATTGATATTGGCCCCAAAGCAGGAAAATTTGGTGGAGAAATCATCAGCAAAGGCACACCCAAAGAATTACTCAAAGAAGACACCTTGACCGCCAATTACCTCAATGGCAAACTCAGCATTCCTATTCCTGCCGAACGTCGAAAAGGCAATGGCAAGCAATTGGTATTGAGTGGAGCAACGGGCAATAACTTAAAAAATGTGACACTACGCATCCCGTTGGGAACTTTGGTTTGTGTAACGGGGGTTTCGGGCAGCGGCAAGTCAAGTCTCATAAACGGCACCCTCTACCCCATTTTGAATGCCCACTTTTTTTACGGTGTAGGCATCCCAATGCCCTATAAAACCATCAGCGGTTTGGAGCACATTGACAAGGTAATTGACATTGACCAAAGTCCCATTGGCCGAACTCCGCGATCGAATCCTGCCACCTATACCGAAGTATTTACAGAAATCCGAAGTCTATTTACCATGACTTCAGAAAGTATGATTCGGGGGTATAAAGCGGGCCGATTTAGTTTTAATGTGGCCGGCGGACGCTGCGAAACCTGCGAAGGATCGGGGGTGCGCACCATTGAGATGAATTTCTTGCCCGATGTGTATGTGGAATGCGAAACCTGTCAAGGCAAACGATTCAATCGGGAAACCTTGGAGATTCGCTACAAAGGCAAATCAATCTCCGACGTGCTCAACATGACGGTAGATGAGGCAGTTCCGTTTTTTGAACACTTGCCCAAAATATACCGCAAACTCAAAACCATACAAGACGTGGGCTTGGGATACATTAGTTTGGGACAACAAAGCACGACCCTTTCGGGTGGAGAAGCCCAACGCATCAAATTGGCGGGCGAATTATCCAAAAAAGACACGGGAAACACCTTATACATATTGGATGAACCCACTACCGGTCTGCATTTTGAAGATGTGCGGGTGTTGATGGAAGTAATTCAAAAACTGGTCGATAAAGGCAATACCATTATCATCATCGAACACAACCTCGACGTAATTAAACTCGCCGATCACCTCATCGACATCGGTCCCGAAGGCGGCAAAGGCGGCGGACAAATTGTGGCCGAAGGCACGCCCGAAATGGTGGCCAAAAACAAAAAAAGTTACACGGCAGCTTTTTTGAAAAAAGAGTTATCTTAGCCTGTTTGCTTTTGCGCAACAAAATTTAAACCCTATTCAATATGAGAATTGAAGATTTTGACAACGACGAAGACCGCATTATACAAGACCGACTAAAACAAAAAACCTGGAATGAGATTCGCACCAACGACAGCTGGGCGATTTTTAAAATCATGTCGGAGTTTGTAAATGGCTTTGAAACCATGGGCCGCATAGGACCTTGTGTCTCTATATTTGGATCAGCCAGACTTAAGCAAGACAATCCCGTTTGTGTATTGGCCGAAGAAATTGCATTCAAAATAAGCAAAGCCGGCTATGGTATTATTACCGGTGGAGGCCCTGGTATTATGGAAGCGGGTAACAAAGGTGCCCATTTGGCCGGCGGAACCTCGGTAGGACTCAACATCGAATTGCCGTTTGAACAACACTACAATCCCTACATTGACCGCGATAAAAACCTCAATTTTGATTACTTTTTTGTGCGAAAAGTGATGTTTGTCAAATATTCACAAGGCTTTGTAGTCATGCCTGGAGGATTTGGAACGCTTGATGAATTGTTTGAAGCGATTACCTTAATTCAAACCAAGAAAGTGGCCAAATTCCCTATCATTTTGGTAGGAACTGCCTTTTGGGCTGGGTTGTTGGATTGGATCAAAAACGTATTGGTCGAACAACATTTGTGTGTGAATCCAGAAGACATGCACCTCATTAAAATTGTGGATTCGGCCGATGAGGTGGTGAATATTTTGGATCAATTTTATAAAAAATACGATTTAAGTCCCAATTTTTAATCTTTCTAATTGCCTTATCCCATGCGCAGCTTTGTGAATCATTTTCTGCTTTTAGTTTGCCTAGGATTAGCTTTTCAAACCAGTGTTGCCCAACACCACAGCAGCATTTCGGGCAGTTATGATCCCGAAACCCATCAATTGCTGGTGCAACAGGAATTGACCTATGTCAATCAATCATCCGATACGCTAAATAAAATCGTTTTGTACGATTGGAACCATGCCTATTCTGATAAAAACTCCGAACTGGGCAAACGTTTTTCAGACGAATTTGTGCGTCGGTTTCATTTTGCCCCCAAAAAAGAATTGGGCTTTACCCAAATCAATGCTGTACAAACTGCTACCGGTCAACACCTGAGTTGGAACAGATTACCTGAAGGGATAGAACTGCTGGAAGTAAACTTAATTACCCGCTTGCATCCAGGCGCGTCAACGGTGCTCAAGATGCAGTATATATTGCAGTTTCCTTACGAAGAATTTACGCATTACGGCTGGAACAACAAAGGCGATTTGGCGGCCTGGGACTGCTTTTTGAGCCCAGCTGTCTATGAAAACCATCAATTTATCTCCTATGCCAATGCCAATTTGGATGATGCGGCTCTAGCGCCGAGTAGTTATGATTTGGCTGTGCAAGTTCCCGAAAACTATGCGGTAATAAGCAATTTGGACGAGCTAAAAACTACGGCTACATCAGCTAATTTTAGCGGAATAGCGCGCAAGCAAGTGAGTCTGTCGATTCAGAAAAAATCGAATTTTACTGCCCATACCATTAATGGATTAACGGTATACACCAATATAAAAAGCAGTTCCAAAAAGCAGGAGGAAAACAAAGCCGCCATAGCCCAAATTGTAGGTTATGTGCAGGAACGCATTGGCAACTACCCCTACAAAACCATCACGGTAACCCAAGCCGATTACGACCGAAATCCCTTTTATGGTTTAAACCAATTGCCCTCTTTTATCAGTCCTTTTTCGGCCGAATTGTTATTTGAATTGCAGTTTTTAAAAACCTACACCAACAACTTTTTGCGCAGCAGTTTGCAGCTTGATTTTAGAAAAGACCATTGGGTAGTCGATGCGATTCAACTGTACACCATGATGAATTACATGTCGCGCTACCACCCCGAAGTAAAAATGATGGGCAACTTGAATCGATTTGCACTATTGCGTTCCTACCGATTAATCAACATGGATTTTAACGAGCAATACGCCTACTATTATTTAATTATGGCCAGACTCAATTTGGACCAAGCCTTGGGTGAACCCAAAGACCGCTATTTGCGCTTTAACGAAAAAATCGCCTTGAAATACAAAGCAGGATTGGCTTTGAAGTATTTGGATAGCTACACTAATTTTCAGACGGTTTCGCCTAGCATCCGAGAATTTTATGCGCAAAGCACACAAGGTCCCTCTAGTGCTGCTGTTTTTGAACAAGAACTGCAAAGCCATAGTTCCCAAAAATTAACTTGGTTTTTTAACTCTGTAATTGATTCAACAAAACCGATTGATTTTAGATTTTCGGCCATTCACAAAACCGCCGACAGCTTGCAAATTACCATTAAAAACAATACTGGAACTGCGGTTCCAGTTCCAGTTTATGGATTAAAAAACAAACAAGTGGTTTACCTCCAATGGTTCCAAACTGCAGCACAAGACACCACCTTTACAGTCCCTAAATCTTTGGCCGATAAATGGGTGATCAACTACAAAAACGAAGTGCCCGAACTCAATACGCGCAACAATTGGTTACGAACACAATCATTTTTAGGCAACAATCGTCCGGTCAAATTCACCTTGATGAAAGACATCGAAGATCCCAAATACAATCAATTGCTTTTTGTACCCACGTTTGAATACAATTTATATGACGGATTGGCTCCCGGCTTGCGATTGCACAATAAAACCGTATTAGCCAAACCCATCGTCTTTGATGTGAATCCCATGTATGCTACGCTCAAAAAAACAGTGATTGGGCATTTTTCGGTGATGGTGAATGATTTTAACCCAAAGGGAGAACCCTTTCAAACCATTTACGGAATGAGCGGCGCCTATTTTCATTACGCGCCCGACGCCAGTTATTCGAAGTTAAATCCGTTTGTGACCTTTTACTTTCGGGAACCCGATTTGCGCGACAACCACAGAAAAATGTTCACCTTGCGTTACAACAAAGTGCACAAAGAGGTTTCGAGTTATGTGTTTAATCCGATACAGAATTATGAAATTTACAGTTTAAAATACGTGGATGTAAAATCAGAAATAAACCACACCTTGCAATTTAGTTCCGGTGCTCACCTTTCCAACGAAATTGGGAAACTATCAACGGAAATTCAGTACCGAGAAATGTATGCACACAACAGACAAATAAAATTCCGATGGTTTACTGGGGCATTTTTGTTCAATAAAAACCCCACCAACTATTTTGATTTTGGCTTGAGCAATCCCAATGATTATTTATTTGAATACGACTTCTTTGGTCGTTCTGAAACCGGGGGTTTGTTTAGTCAACAGTACTTTATGGCCGATGGGGGTTTTAAATCAAAAATTGCACCTTTTAGCAGCCGACGGTGGTTGAGCACCGTAAATTTGAGTGCCACCATTTGGAATTGGGTGGAGTATTACCATGATTTTGGTATGCTCGAAAACAAGCAAGCTAAACTAGATTTGGTGTATGATGGCGGGATTGCCCTAAGTTTAGTGCCCGATTATTTTGAGTTGTTTTTGCCGGTGTATTCAACCAATGGCTGGGAAATCAATCAGCCTCAGTATGCCGAAAAGATTCGATTTACCTTTACGTTTACGCCCAAAATTCTCTTCAATTTATTTACCCGAAAATGGTTTTGATACAACCTTTTTGGAAGCCAAATTTGTATACTAGTTTTTAGTAAATTTGTTTCCCGATAGAATAGCTTTTACACATATGACACAAGATGCACAAAATTCGACCCTTTCTTTTGAAGATTTCAAAAAAGAAGTACTAAATGATTACAAAATCGCAACAATTAGCCGCGAATGTAGTTTGCTAGGACGACGAGAAGTACTCACCGGAAAAGCAAAATTTGGCATCTTTGGCGACGGAAAAGAAGTTCCGCAATTGGCTATGGCAAAGGCTTTTCAGAACGGTGATTTTCGTTCGGGCTACTACCGCGACCAAACCTTTATGATGGCCATTGGCGCGCTAAACATCGAACAATTTTTTGCCGGATTATACGGTCACACGGACATTAACTTTGATCCGATGTCGGCGGGACGTCAAATGGGTGG
>JAPLEX010000064.1:0-13095 GCA_026390995.1 Flavobacterium sp. | reverse complement strand
TGCCACACAAAGTTTGCACGAAGACGGCAGTTGGAAAAATCTTACGCAACAAAAAAACTCTAGCGCCGATATCTCCCCTACTGCTGGTCAAATGCCACGATTGTTGGGATTGGCTCAGGCCTCCAAAATTTACCGCCATGTAGCGGGAATTGACACGACATCCTTTTCTGATTCTGGGAACGAAATTGCCTGGGGAACAATTGGAAATGCTTCTACCTCTGAAGGATTATTTTTTGAAACGATCAATGCGGCAGGGGTTTTACAGGTTCCGATGATTATCAGTGTTTGGGATGACGAATACGGCATTTCGGTGCACGCCAAACACCAAACTACCAAAGAAAACATCTCCGAAATATTGAGTGGTTTTCAACGCGAAGGCAATGGAAATGGCTACGAAATATTCAAGGTGAATGGCTGGGACTATGCAGAGTTAGTTGCTACCTATCAGGAAGCAGCCGCTTTGGCTCGTACCGAACACGTTCCGGTTTTAATTCACGTAACGCAGCTCACCCAACCGCAAGGCCATTCTACTTCGGGCTCACACGAACGCTACAAAAACGAGGAGCGTTTGGCTTGGGAGCAAGAATTTGATTGTTTGAAGCAAATGCGTACTTGGATGATTGACTTTAATTTGGCTACAGCAGCCGAATTAGATCTGCTAGACGAAGCCTCCAAAAACGAAGTACTGCAAGGCAAAAAAGCCGCTTGGGAAGCCTTTATTTCTCCGATGAAGAACGAGCGCGATGCCTTAGTTGCCCTTTTGGAAAAATCGAACGGAATTAATGCCGCTTTTGTACATAAACAAGCCGCTGAATTAAAATCTACTAAAGAACCCATTCGTAAAGACATATTGGTAGGTGCACGCAAAGCCCTGCGATTGGTAAAAGGCGATTCGATACAAGCCGAATTGTCGCAGTGGATTACCCATTACCAAGCCCAAATACAACCTAAATTTTCTTCGCATTTATTTTCATCTTCTGCACAATCTGTTGCGTCTGTAAAAGAAGTAACACCCACCTATGATGAATCGGCCGAAGAAGTCGATGCCCGTATGGTATTGCGCGACAACTTTGATGCCTTGTTTGCGCAACATCCAGAAGTCTTGATTTTTGGTGAAGATGCTGGAACCATTGGCGACGTGAATCAAGGATTAGAAGGCATGCAAGAAAAATACGGCGAATTGCGCGTATCCGATGTAGGCATCCGCGAAGCCACTATTTTAGGGCAAGGAATTGGAATGGCTATGCGTGGATTGCGACCTATAGCCGAAATTCAATATTTGGATTATTTGCTCTACGCCATTCAAATCATGAGCGATGATTTGGCTACGTTGCAATACCGAACTAATGGCCGTCAAAAAGCACCGCTGATTGTACGCACCCGAGGACATCGCTTAGAAGGGGTTTGGCATTCGGGTTCTCCGATGGGTATGATTATCAATGCGGTACGTGGAATGCACGTATTGGTGCCGCGCAACATGACCAAAGCAGCTGGATTTTACAACAGTTTATTGGCTTGTGACGAACCCGCATTGGTGGTAGAATGCCTAAACGGCTATCGATTAAAAGAAAAAATGCCAACCAATTTGGGCACATTTAAAACACCAATTGGACATGTTGAGACCATAAAAACAGGTTCCGATATTACGTTAGTCTCGTATGGTTCTACTTTGAGATTAATTGAACAAGCCGCCAAAGAATTACAAGAAATTGGCATTGACTGCGAAATCATTGACGTGCAATCGCTCTTGCCCTTTGACCTCAATCACGATATTGTGAAAAGTTTAGAAAAAACCAATCGTTTGTTGGTGATTGACGAAGATGTTCCGGGTGGAGCCTCAGCCTATATTTTGCAAGAAATTATCGAAAACCAAAATGCATACCAATATTTGGACAGCAAACCCGAAACGCTCACGGCCAAAGCACATCGTCCGGCCTATGGCACCGATGGCGATTATTTTTCGAAACCTTCGGCCGAAGACATATTCGAAAAAGTATATGGTATACTCAGTGAAGCCAACCCAACAGCATACCCGAGTTTATACTAATACTTTAATATCCACGTTAGCTAGTTAGCAAATTCAACTCCATGCGTTTCAAAGCAATAGTATTCATCGTTCTGGGTGTGGGATTTATCCAATTGGGAACTGCACAACCCATGACTACCGCTAGCACTTCGGTTTGGAACTTTTTGTGTGAACGCTATGCCTACAGCAGTTACCTTGAGGTGCAAATTAGCAAAACAGCGACAGGCGGTCTACTCACCCTTACGCTTGAATCTGCATCAACTACCACAATCTTTTCGGGTACAACCTATCTGTTTCTGCACAACAATACAGTGATCACTTGTACCGATAAAAACAAACGCAGTATCGAAGGCAGCAAAATCATCAGTTATTATACCTTAAATGCGGCCGAAATGAAATTGGTACAACAGCACCGCATCGACTACATTCACTTTAACATCAAAGGAACTACAAAAAGTTTTTCGGGACAATTGGGAAATTTTACCGCGCTAAACAAACGATCGTATTTCGGGAAAGATACGCCTGAAAACCCCAACTATTTTGATACCGCTGCCGATTGCAAGGCCCTCAATTAAGTGGTAAACGCAGCTAAATTTACTTGCCAATCTATTGCAGGATTATACGACAAAAACCCTTGATTGACTTGCAAGGGGCAGTCAAAATTATTGGTGTACAACGCGCCTGTTCCCAATCCTTGCGGCAGCGCGTTATTCAAGGTAGCGGTGAATTGTGCAATTGCATTCAAACCGATGTTGCTTTCTAGGGCCGAAGTGATCCACCAAGCAATTCCAAATTCATTGGCCAAGGCAATCCATTCGAGGGTGCCTTTAATTCCTCCGATAAAACTGGGTTTAAAAATCAAATAGTCCGGTTTGCATTGTTCCAATAGATTACGTTTTGTTTCTAGTGTTGTAAGACCTATTAACTCTTCGTCTAAGGCGATGGGAATTGGACTGGTTTGAAGTAATTCGCCCAGCAATTCGCGTTGATTAATCGCTAAGGGTTGTTCGATGCTATGAATTTGATAAACAGCTAACTGTTGTAATTTAGCTAAAGTATCAGCTGCGGTAAAAGCACAATTGGCATCGAGTCGAATTTCGATTTGATCTGCTGAAAAATGGGAACGAATTTGCCGCAACAAATCCAATTCTTGTTCAAAATCCAAGGCGCCTATTTTGAGTTTCACACAACGAAATCCTTGGGCAATTTTGTCGTCGAGTTGGGCTTTCATAAAATCGATGTCCCCCATCCAAACCAATCCGTTGATGGGAATTTGCTGAATGCCTAGTGTAAAATTAGAAGGAAATAATTCAAATGGAGTTGCGCTTTCCAATGACAAAAAAGCCATTTCTATACCAAATTGAATCGACGGAAATTCGCGTAACTCTTCCCACAACTGGGCTTCTCCCAAATGTATATGTTCGCAAACCCAACGCAGTTTGTCTTCGTAATCCGGTCGATCGTCGTAGCTGAGTCCGCGTAAAATGCCGCATTCACCGATTCCTTTTTTGTGGACTTGTTCCAATACAATAAACCAAGATTCCTTGCTGTGCAGTACCCCGCGCGAAGTACCGGCTGCTTGTTTGAAATCTAAATTGTATCGAAAATAGCTTGCTTTCATCCTACTCTAGCATTCGGATTACGCGTTTGTAGTTTGAATTTGTAATGCCCAACGTTTCAAATTCAGCAAAATCTTGTTCCACTTTTGCTTTCCAGGATAGTTGTTCATTCACGTTTTGGGCTTGGTATTTTTTGTAAATGGCCTTGGCTTGCTGAAAATCATCGTGAAACAAATAGGCATGAGCCAAGGTTACTTGGGCAGTCAAATCGGTGGGAACTTTGGCAACGGCTTGGTGCAAATACAACAACGCTTTGTCGTATTGTTTGGTCACCACATACAACCAGCCCAAAGTGGTATAATCTGCCGAAGTTGTTTTGGGTGAATCCAATAAAACCAACGATTGTTTAATGGCCTCCCCAAATTTTTTCTCGGCAATAAATGACTCGCGCAGTTGTTGTTGGTTGGCATAGCGCAGGGCTTCCCCATTGGTTTCTACAAAACAGATGGCGCTGTTTTCGCTGTAGGCTTTTGCTTTTTCGGCAGCCAATAATTTGGTGTATTCGGCATAGGTGTATTTTGCTGTAATGCGCTCCAATACACAACCACAATAGGCTTGTGACGGGGCCAGCTGTTGAGCCAAGTCGGTAGACGCACACAAATCGATCACTTCGTTTTTGGCATTCGAGGTCCATCCTGTACTGAGTTTACTATTAACCCAAGGCACGACTTCGACCAAAATGCGCTGATCCATGATCCAATTGGCACTATCAAATCCAAACCAAAGTATGTGAGTCGAAAAACAAGAAGTAGAAGAAACGGTAAGTCGGCGGGCATCTTTGGAGACAGGCATAGGCTGAACCCAACAGGCCTTTTTGGTACTCCCGTTTTGTTTATAATTTTTGGCCTCGTCGGAGTTAGAAAAAATTGCGTAGGTACATTGGTCGTCGCCTGCGATTTTGGATAAAAGCAAAATTGCACCTGCCGAACCTTGCGAAATACCCGTCGGATCTGGGATGGCTTTTAAAACCGAGATTAAACTGTTTGTTGTTTTTTGGTTGTCGTCTAAGAGTGTAATTCGATAAACCAATTCGGTAGTGCCGGGCGGCAATTCGTCAATAGACAAAATGAGGCGCTCGCTTGCCGTAACCGAGATCTCTTTAGAAAATGCGCGTTCTTTATCCCAATAACCTTCTATTTGTGCTTGAGCAGAATAAAAATAACCCAGTACAAAAAAAAATAGGAGGAGTCGTTGCATAAAAGTAAGTTTAGATTTCAATGCTGTCACCAATTTCCAACAACATGAGGTCTTTGCCTTGGTCAAAGAATTTTAGAATGGCTTCCTGCTGATTGATTTCGATATACCCAAAAGTGTCAAAGTGGTAGCCCATAATTTTGTCGCATTCAATAAAATCAGAGGCAATAAGCGCATCGTCCACATCCATGGTGAAATTACTGCCAATGGGTAAAATGGCTAGATCCAATTTGGTGCGCAAGGGAATGAGTTTCATGTCATAGGTCAAAGCGGTGTCGCCTGCAATGTAGATGTTTTTGTGTTCGCCTTCAATCACAAATCCTCCCGGGTTTCCTCCGTAGCTGCCGTCGGGAAAAGAACTAGAATGAATAGCTGTAACATAGGTGAGTTTGCCAAAATCAAACAACCAACTGCCACCGTGGTTCATCATGTGACCGGTAAATCCTTTGGCATTGTAGTGGGTTATAATTTCGGCATTGGATACCAAAATGGCTGTAGGATTATAATGCAATACCGTCTCCAAGTCGAGCGTATGGTCTTGATGCGCATGAGTGAGCAAAATATAATCGGGATGCAGCTCGGCGATATTAATGTGGGCCGCTTTCGGATTTCCGGTAATAAACGGATCAACCAGCAGCACTTTCCCGCCTACTTCTACTTGCAAACACGCATGGCCAAAAAAAGTAATTTTCATAGAATTAGACGTTATTTACTACAAAGTCAGACAAAAAATAAATGAGTCCTAAAGAAAGCAATAAAGCTAAAGAGAAGGTACTCAAGGCCACTATTTTGAGTTCGGGATCGAGGGTGCGTGAATCTTGGTTTTGATGCACTCTTTGGAGATGCAAGACCAAGGGCACAAAAGCAATCAGGAAGAAATACTGATCAAAATTAAATAGTCCATCGGTAGATATATCGTTTAAGACGGCAAAAATAAAGACCAAAATCATGGACGAAATCACCAAAAAATAATGATACAGTTTGGCTTTTGGCAATCCCATTTGCACCACCAAGGTGTTTTTTTTAATACCGCCACACTCAAAAAACCGATCGCTGTAGCAGGCAAAAACAACAAGTAGCCCTCGGCAAATGTTTTGGCAAACATAAAATAGACGCCCAAGGTACTCACCCATCCAAAAAACAAAAACACAAACAAATCTCCAAATCCGCGGTAACCATAGGGGTTTTTCCCAACGGTGTAGCGTATAGCAGAAGATATTGCTAAAATTCCCAATGCCAAATACCCCAATGAATAAAGCAAATTATGGTCTTTGAATGCCGTATAGATCAATAAAATAGCCGACAACAATGTGAGTATAGATGTAATTACTATGGCTTTTTTCATAGAAGAAACACTAATTACCCCACTTTGAATGGCGCGCTTGGGTCCAATTCGATCTTGGTTATCGGTACCTTTTACCCCATCGCCATAATCATTGGCAAAATTGGATAACACTTGTAATCCCAAGGTAGTAGTAAGGGAATAGATCACAATATCCCAATTGAATAGCGATTGCGACATGGCATAAAAACAACCCACCAAAATCCCCGAAACCGAAAGCGGTAAGGTGCGTAATCGTGCGGCTTGTATCCAGTGTTTCATTTTATCAATTCTAATTTTTAATTATTAATTTTTAATTATTACGGGATCCACTTGTTTTCTCCAAAATTGGGCTTGCGTTTTTCCAGAAAGGCGTTTCGTCCTTCTTTCGCCTCCTCAGTCATATAAGCCAGTCGGGTCGCTTCGCCAGCAAAAACCTGTTGTCCCACCATGCCATCGTCGGTGAGGTTCATGGCAAACTTGAGCATCTTGATGGATGTAGGTGATTTAGCCAATATTTCTTGTGCCCATTCAAAGGCCGTATCTTCCAATTCATCGTGTGCCCCACCATTTTAGCCAAATAAGCCGATCCATAACCACCATCAAAACTGGTTACATCGGCATCGGTTTGTTTAAATATCGCGTGTTCTTTGCTGGCTAGGGTCAAATCACAAACCACATGCAAACTGTGTCCGCCGCCCACAGCCCATCCGGGAACAACCGCTATAACTACCTTAGGCATAAAGCGGATGAGGCGTTGCACCTCGAGTATGTTTAAGCGGTGTTGGCCGTCATCTCCTACATAGCCTTGGTGGCCACGAGCATTTTGATCGCCGCCACTACAAAATGAATATACGCCGTCTTTGGTTGAAGGCCCCTCAGCCGAAAGCAACACAACACCTATGGACGTGTCTTCTTGGGCATCGTAAAACGCTTGGTATAACTCTGAGGTTGTTTTGGGACGAAAGGCATTGCGCACATTCGGTCTATTAAACGCAATTCGGGCTACGCCTTGACATTTTTTGTAGGTGATGTCTTCAAATTCTCTAACGGTTTTCCAGTCGATGATGTGCATGCTGATCTTATCTTTTTAATGTAAAATTTCCTTTGAGTTCACGCCCGTCTTCACGAATAACGACAAACCAGTAATCATCTGCTGTGAGTTGATTGCCAATAAAATCACCATTCCAACTGGCTTCTGCATCGAGGTATTTGATGAGTTTTCCATGTCTATCGTACAGGTAAACTTTTAGATTAGGTTCCAATTCGGAGTTGTTAATTTTCCAAAAATCATTAAATCCATCACCATTTGGGGTGAAAAATTTAGGGTAATTTAAAATCCAAACCTCTTGATTTATTTTTCCACAACCCAGCTTGTCTTGTATGGTTAAATTATATACGCCTGCTGGCAATTGATCAAATACATTGCTATCTTGAAATGCACCCGCATTCAGGGAATATTCAAACCAAGTTGGGTTGGAGGCGACAACTGTAATGCTGTTGTCCTCGGTGGTCCAATCCACAACTTTCACCTCATCAATGGTGGGAACTGTTGATAAATTGACCGTAATGCTTTGGCTTGTAGTACAGGATATGTTTTGCAAACCGTAAGAATTAGTAGCTGTGGCGGTTAATAGCGTTTGACCCAGTTGTGTAACCGTTACATCGGCGCCAATTGTCCCATCAGACCAGGAATAGGTAGTACTAGGTAAATTGGGAGTCGCTGCCGAAACGGTGACCGAATTGGCGTTGCATTTTAAATAAGTCGCATCCAAATTTAAACTCGGAATTTGGCCTCCAAATACATCAAACGAAATGATTTCGAAACAATTGGGCAGCGCATTAAAATGCAAACGTGCATATACGGTCTGAGGATTGTTTGGCGGATTATAGGTTGCTAAATTGGTGAGGGGGTTGTTGTTATTTTGTGCATCGGTTACATTTTCAAAATAGTTTAACGTATACAAAGCCGGTGTTTGTGTGCCCATGATTATTGGGGTTTGCGCTGAAATATCAAAGGTTTCATTTCCGGTTAAAGTCGCGTTACAACTAACAATATCATTGGGTTTAGTGACACGAACAATCGAAACCAAACTGTTTACGTCAAAGATTCGGTTCACAATGTTGCCACAATCGTCTTGCACCTCAAAGGTGTAAATGGCGGGAGGTAAATTATAAAAAATATCAGAGGTTCCATTGTCAAAAAAGAAGGGTACTCCATCTTTATCCACTATAGTATAATGCAAGGGCAATTTGCCATTCACATCTAAAATCACATCTAAACTTCCGCCAGGAGAACATGGCATACGGTTGGCGTCTAAAAATTCTAACACCTCATCAAAAATAAAGGATGGAGAGGTAAGAACTTGAAAACAGGTATTATTTATGTTTGTCGCTGTTCCAGCATTTATTTCGCTGCCATTTAAATAATTAGAAAAAACGCGGATGATGCGAAACTCTCCATTAAAATTTAAATTGTAATTGGTGCTATTATTGGTGAGTAAATACGAATTAGCACTACTGGGAACCGTTCCTGTCACGTAGGGGGTACTTGATACAGGATTACCCCATGTTCCCGCAACCGGATCGAGTAATTTTTGTAACCAAAACTTTTGATTGGTGTTTCCGTTACTTGCAAAATTTAAAGTCAAATCAAAGGTGCCGCAGTTGGACTGTACATTGAAGGTGTTTTGGGTAATGGCATAACCATTTACAGTTAGGGTAAGGTTGTTTGAAAATCCACATTCATCGACAGCAGTAAACGTATAAGAACCCGAAGGCAATGCACTCATGTACCAATTTCCGTCGGCAATAATATTGGCTGATACATCATACGGAATAGGAAAACTAAAACCAGTTGGTGCAGCCGTTATACTAACAGCCGTGAGTTTGGCATTATTACTAAACAAATGCAAACTTCCAAAACCCAAGTCGCAACCAGGCCGTTGATCATAATCTAAACCTTGGTCAACGTATAGTGGAACCGTTACATTTTCTGGAGGATATAGGGTTCCGCACGCATCGGTAACCTCTAAGGTATAAGTACCCGTAGGCACAGGAGTGACCACCAAAAACCCAGCCGTATTTACAAGTGCCGATACGTCATGTGGCAATGGAAACGGATAACTTGCTGGCGCTGCGGTGATGATTACAGTACCCACTTGAAACAAAGGGATGCTAAGTATGATTTGACCGGAATTGGCGGTACACCCATTGTTGATTCCAGCTGATAACACATCGCCTGGCAATAGATCAATTGTCATTGTTGTGTTGGCCGTATTTCCGCAGGCATCAACCAGCGAAATAGAATATACTCCAAAAGGCACAAACTGCGTAATGCTACCAAAATCAATGCTGTTTGCCGTAAAAACGGGATAGGATGCATTAAATGCAACCGGATTAAAGCCTGCAGGTGCCGAATTAAACGTTAAGGTATAGGGAGGAGTGAAGTTGCCTACATTTAGTCGGATGTAATCGTTATTACAGCCTAAATTCATGGTAAGGGCATTTAACGAAATTGAATTATTAGATAAAAAAGAAGTGCTTACAGCAGCATTACAAGCATCGGTTATTAAAATATCGTAATTGTAATTCTGGTTGGTAAACGTAGGAATTGTTTGTGAAATATCGAGACTCGTTGAGTTGCCTGAAGCAATGACTTGGTTGTAAATAATATCAGCTCCCCCACCCGGTGGATGAATAATATATTGAACGGTGAGCGGATAGGAAATTACCGTGCCCGAGTTGGGTGTAATGGTTTGTGTGGCCACCGTTGTATTACAAGATGCCGGAAGTGTGTTTGAAAATACAGGATTGGTTATTGTAAGTCCAGTTGGATTAAGCATTACATTAAAAGTGCTCACTACTCCTATTCCACAGGCATCAAAAACCCTAATTTTATATACCCCAACGGGCAAATTTGAGAAGGTATTAGAAGTTTGCGCAGGAAACAACACTGGCCCAAAAAATATTTCGTAGTTCAAGGCAATTCCAGAGGTTACATTTACAGTAATTGTGCTAGTTGTGGCGCAAGTTTGATTTTGGCTAATGACGGTAAATTGCAAAGGTTGTACCGAAGTTAGAATAGTTATGTTTTGCTGTTGTTGTGAAGTCACTACATTGTTGATGGTTTCTTTGGCAATAATCAGGTAATCTCCTCCTGTTAAACCACTTAAATTTGTTGAAGTTACCGTGGCATAAGGCACAACGGTATCGGGCAACTTATAAACAAAGTACTCGATTGTTCCGGCCGGATCTACGGCTGAAGCAGCAAAGGTTAAGGTAGCATTTCCTGCACAGGTTTCTGGAGTTTGTGTAACCGAAAATGAAAAGGCATAAAGGGATATTGGGGCATACAATAAACCAATAACTGAAAATAATAATTTCAATTTATTCATTAGTAATTATATTTGTCGTCATAATTCAGTCAAATATACTGGCTTTGATTCAAAAATTCCTATAAACAAACCTTAAAATCTACCATGATGCACTTTTTCTCGACAAAGAACAAATTAACTGTTGCCATCCTTTGGGCATTGGTGTTTTTTATGGGTTCACTACTCTACATTGACATCAAAAACGAAAGTACTAGCAGCATCCATGTGATCATGATCTCGATTTTAATTGCCGTCATTTTGTGGATTCTTTTTGACACCCGCTACGTGATTCGGGATGGGTTTTTATTTTATAGATCGGGACCCTTTCGCGGCCGAATTGACATCCAAAAAATTCAAAAAATAGAATATTTTTCTGGTCTTCACGTGCCCGTAACCATGAAACCTGCACTCGACACCAAAGGATTCATTGTCACCTATGACAACCTAAACGAAGTCTATGTTTCTCCCCAAAAAAAGGAAAAATTTATTGCTGCTTTATTGGAATTAAATCCAGGAATTGAGGTGGTTAAATAAGTTATTGAGACTTGGAGATGAGAGACTGAGAGATGAAAGACAGTCCTAAGAAAGTTAACCGAAAACTGAGATTATTAATTATTAATTTTTAATTAAATAAATCCCATCCTCCTTAATCTCAATCAACTTGTCTTTGTACAGAGCGCCAATGGCTTTTTTAAAGGTTTTCTTGCTCATTTTCAACACCGATTTAATGTCTTCCGGGTGGCTGTTATCATGTAATCGCAAGAATCCCCGACTGGCTTTGAGTTCGTCTAGAATATATTGGGCATTGGGTTCCACTTTTTCATAGCCAAAGGCTTGTAAAGACACATCAATTTTGTTGTCGGGACGAATGTGTTTAATAAATCCCCGCAGGCGATCGCCGGTGCGAATAGCATCGTCATAGACTTCGTCTTTATACAACAAGCCCTTGTGTTGTTGGTTGATGATCACGTTGATGCCAATATCGGTAATGTGTGACACAATCAACTCTACTTCATCTCCCTGAACTACAGTGAGTTCTTCATTTTTTAAAAACTGGTTGGTTTTACTCGAGGCCACCAATCGATTGGATTTGGGATCCATGAACATATATACCAAATAGCGTTTGCCTTTTTCCATCGGACGGGCTTGGGCCGCAAAGGGCACAAACAAATCTTTTTCCAGTCCCCAATCCATAAAGGCCCCCACTTGATTCACATAATTCACGCGCAATAAAGCAAATTCGTGGAGCAAAATATAAGGCTCTAAAGTAGTAGCTACTGGTCGCTCTTCGTGATCCAAATACACAAAAACGGCAAGTGAATCACCTACTTTGATGTCGTTGGGCACGTATTTATTGGGAAGCAAAATCCCAACATCCTCTGCACCTTCCCCTAAAAAAAGGCCCACTTTGGTGTCGCGTAAAACAGTTAGGGTATTGTATTGTCCAATAGCTATCATAAGTTCATATTTATTTGTTATTGAATGGCCGCAAAATAGTCGCTCAAATAGCCATCGTTGGCTATGGTTGGGGTAAACACTTCCAACACTACCGGTTTGTCATTTTGTTGCCACAGTTGACTACAGGCTTCGCTCAAACTTTCGTCTGAGCTGGCCGTAAGGTATTCAAATCCATACATCGCCGCCAAATGCTGGGCTGTGTAACAATGGGCCGTTTCAAAATAGGTATGAAACAATTCATTTTCTTGGTGACCGGGCAAAATTCGGAAGATGCCTCCTCCTCCATTATTAAGCAAAATGATTTTAAAATTCTTAGGAATATAGGCGTTCCACAAGGCGTTGCTGTCGTAGAAAAAACCAATGTCGCCGCTTATCAAAAGCGTTGGTTTTTGGCTACCAACCGCTGCTCCAATAGCCGTAGAAGTGCTTCCATCTATGCCACTCGTACCTCGGTTGCAAAATACCGAAACCGTTGGGTTATTGGCCACCAATTGCGCATAGCGTATGGCCGAACTGTTACTCAATTGTAACTGCCAGCCGTTGGGAATATTGGGCAAAATATGGTCAAATGCTTTCAAGTCGCAAAACGGCAAGTTGCGCATGAACGCTTCTTGTTTGGCTGCTCTATACTGCTGAATTGCATTGGCCGAATGTTTATAATCACTTGGCGTATGCAAATTCAATAAAGGCGTAAAAAACTCCGTTGGATTTACTTTAAAGTGATTTGTCAAATACCCAAAGGTATCATAGGCTCGCAACAGATCAATGTGCCAATGCATTTTGGCGGGATACTTGCGCAAAAAGGCTTTTACCCGTTTGGATACAATCATGCCACCCAGTGTAACTAAAATTTCTGGTTTAAATATCTCAAATTCAGTTGTTTTGAACGCAGTAATTAAGGAATCAATCGAACTGATAAAACTGGGGTGATGCACATTCGAAGTATTTTCGCAAAACACCAAAATTGAAGGATCATTGGCCAAATATTCAATTACTTGCGGCGAAATTGCATGCGGCGGATGGGTTCCGATTACGATTAATTTTTTGCTGCTGTTTTTCCATTGGCTTGAAACCGAAGACCAATCTATACCTTCAACCGTC
>JAPLEX010000009.1:41581-69453 GCA_026390995.1 Flavobacterium sp. | reverse complement strand
AATCCTGGCGGCCATGGCCGAGGCGGGGGACATAGTCGTCGAACCCTGAATCTTCTGTTGTCTTTATCCCTAAAAATTCCCTCCATTTCCATCAGCCTATAAGTTTCCTGATTGGTAATTCTTAATCATAGAATATTTATTTTTTTGTGGACTTTTGGGAATTAATTCTTGGATTCCCTTGCTCATTACCTCCTTAATGTGGTTCTTGAATGTGGTGATTCCCGTAGTGATTGGCAGTTATTTTGTGTTGAATTTCAAACCCCTACCGGCCCCATGATTGCGTTGTGTAGTATTTTGTTATTATTGGGCTATTTGCTCACCATCGTTCAATTAATTTGGGGCGTAAAACAACTGCACCCTTTTGCGCCTAAAGCCAATACCCCTTCAGTATTTTTTTCGATCATCATCCCATTTCGGGACGAAGCAGGGCGTTTACCTGGACTATTAGAAAGTTTTAAAAACCTAGATTATCCGCATGAGTTATTTGAATTGATTTTTGTGGATGACTTTTCGACAGACGAATCGGTAAAGCTACTTTATCAATGGCGCACGGCCAATGGCACCATACAAACTACCCTGCTCGAAAATATTCGACTGAGTCATTCGCCCAAAAAAGATGCCATTTCACGTGCCATTCCCATTGTGCAACAGCAATGGATTGTCACCACCGACGCCGACTGTATCGTGCCCACTACTTGGCTCAGTACGCTTGACAGTTATCTGCAAACCCATGATGCCAATATGGTGGTAGGTGCCGTTAATTATAGTTGTAGCGATTCCTTTTTAGATCAGTTTCAGGTATTGGATATGCTTAGTCTACAAGGCGCTACGCAAGGCAGTTTTGGAATTGGCTTGGGATTCATGTGCAACGGCGCCAACTTAGCCTACACCAAAACCCATTTTCAAGAACTGCAAGGTTTTGCCGGAAACGATTCGTTGGCCAGCGGCGACGACGTGTTTTTACTCCAAAAATCGATGCGTTTTAATCCGTCCAAAGTGCATTATTTGCTAAGCGCCTCGCATGTGGTACTCACCAAAACTGAACAAAGTTGGAAACAACTGCTCATACAACGCACCCGCTGGGCATCCAAAACCGGACACTACAACAGCGTATTTGGAAAAGACTTGGCCGTATGGGTGTTGGCAGGAAACCTCAGCTGGATTGTATTGGGAAGCCTTACAATTGCAGCACACACACTCGTATATTGGTTTGCCGCTGCAACGGTTCTTAAATTTGGAGTAGATATTTGCTTGATTCGATTGGCACAAAAACACAGCCCTATTTCGCGATTAAAATATGTGTTTTTAGGGAGTTTACTCTACCCGTTTTATTGCGTATTTGTTGCGCTACACGCCTGGCCTGGCAACTATACTTGGAAAGGAAGAAGGCTTTCTTAACGATTTACTTCGTGCAAAACTACTGGCAAAACAAATTGTGTTTTAACTGGCAAGCCTCTTTTAATCGCTGGATTTACTTTTGGAAACCCTACCAGTCGGGCTTTAAAGATGCTGTCAATAAGGGCTTTGTTATAGGCAATAGTATCGGGCACTTGAGGCTCAAACGTAAAGGTAGCATTAGGCAAAATGGTAATTTTTAGGTTAATGCTATCTAAATCGGGATAAATTAACGACAAGGTATCACCACCCAAACGTGCCTGGATGAGTTGGGTTAAGTAGTCAAAAAAACAGGCTTGGTTGGCTTTGGCATTGGATAGCGAATCGCATTGCCCAAACGAAGGGTACTCGTCCACTTGATTCCAATTTATAGACTTGAGTTCTTTTTGCAACAATTCCTGCTTGTTGGGCACTTGTTTGTCAAAGTATTGACAAGCGCTCAACAAAAAAGGAAACATGAAAATAAGGAGCAGTTTGGCTTTCATACAGGCAACTTTAGCGGATCAAAAGTAGTAAAATATTTTACCCAAATTGGCTATTAGAGCAAACAAAAAACCAGCTTTTGAAAGCTGGTTTAAATTAAACTAATTGCAGAATTTATTGAATCACCAATTTTTGCGTGGCGACTTGCTGCAGGTTTGTCGTGATTTCTATCAGATATATGCCTTTGGCCAACTGCTGCACATCAACTGTTTCGGTAGAAGATGAACCAGCTTGTTGCCAGATAACTTTACCCATATAGTCCATGATTTTAATGCTTTCTACACTAGCCGATGTATTTCCTAATCGCACGGAAACTTGATTATGTGCCGGGTTGGGGTAGAGCGAAAATGCTACTGAATTGGGAGCGTTTGTCCCTAACGTAGACACAAATTTTGTGAGGAACGTATTGGTTACAATCGCAGGATTAAAATCAAAATAGATGGCTGCTGCATTGGGTATAATTGTCCCTACGGCATAGCCTTGTTTTGGTTTAATTTTGAACGTAATAAATCCTTTTCCAATCTCAGTATTGGCCACCGAGGGAGGCAGTAAGATTTCATTAAATCGCCAATTCAAATTACGCCCCACACGATCTAAAATATAGGAATGACTTGATGCCACCATCTCAATCGAGGTCTCGTCGAGTTGTTCGTTTAGTAAATCATTGACTACTACATTTATCGCACTGGCATTTCCGGTATTTTCAAAACGAATGGTGTAATACAAGTAATCTGTATTAGAAAATGTTGAAAATAATATTTTCTCTCCGTGAGACTCTACTTTATCATTAGGATCATAGGCATTGATCACCATTTCGGTAGTGGTAGAGTTGTTGTTCTCTGGCATTACGTCTACAACTGTCGAGCTAATCGACGCCGAATTGCTAAGGTATTCGCCTGCATTTACCGTTGGAATAACTGGAACTTGCATGTTTACGGTAATTGTTCGAGATTCAAAAGGCTGCATATTTGACACCGGTAAAACAAATCCAGTGGCGTTAGAAACAATTCCAGGAGTCGAAGTAGAGCTAATGCTAAGCAACGGATCTTTGGTAAAGTTTAGCGTAGCATTGGCCACCACTTGATTTCCTAGGTTTCTGTAGGTTACTAGATTTTGGTAAATAAATCCTGGGCGTGGCGCACTAAGCGGAACAACTGTCACCGCCAAATCGTGATAGGCTTGCAAGATGGTAATCGGGAAATTATAACTAGTCATGCCACCGCCTATTACCACATGCACATCCGGATAGGAAGTTAATGCCTGATATTGGTTGGCATAGGCCGCATCTATCACATAATTTAACTGATAGGAATTGGACGCATTGGTATCGTAGATATTATACATTCCCGTTGGCGATGAAATATTATGCACCACCGTGTTTTGGTTGATCTCGTATTGAAATTGTCCCAAGGGGAAATTAGACTCATTGTTGTCTTGCAGGCCATTGGCGTTTGAATCCAAAAAGGCATTTAATCGCATCCCCGAACAATCGATTCCTCCACTATTTCCATTTCCGATGTCCGAAATTTTAATATAACCCGGTTGATTACTAAAATTGGTTGTCATCAACAAGTAATACTGACCCGGAAGTGCATTTGGAATCACCGGGTATTCAATTGCTGCCGATGAATAACTGCAACTCACAATTTTATCGGGCGTGAGTTGGTTGTAGCAAGGCGCCGTTGGACTGGTGTATGGACCATATACGATGTAATCTACATCAAATGCGTTGGCATTGAATGCGATGGACGAATTTTGTTGTACCATTAAATTTATGAGCCCTGGATTGCTTACTGGCAAATAAAACCACGTTGGATTGGGATGCGAACCCAAACAACCATAGCTCGCTCCGGGCTCGGTTACTTGGTTGTTTATGGTATTCGAAAAAGGGATTCCCAAGGCATTGCATAGCGAATTGGCCATGATGCAATTGGAAGCCAAGTTACAGTTAGAAAAGGTGCGCAACTGAAAACTATAAATACTATCGCAGGCATTTGGTATGTTCTCACGCACATAAATCATAATGGCATTGGCCTGTACAGGAACCGAATAAGCTGCAGGCATTGCAATAAGATTGGTATTGGATTGCGCCGCTGCTTCGCTGGCAAAATACGTGAGCGGAGCCGATGAATTGAGCTGTGCTTGTACGCTAGTTAAATCAAAGATGATGTTGCCATCGAGGTTATCGTCACATTGACTCATTTCGGCCAATGGAGTTGGATTATAATTGTAAGAATTGACATTTATGAAAAACACCGTGGTCAGGTAACCCGCGTCGTTGTTGTTGTCTAGACGCGCATAGATGGCGTAGTTTCCTTCGCCCACACAATAGGGAGAAGAAAGCGGATTGACATTGGCCTCGGCTGTGTTTGGGGAGTCGTGGTAGGTAATGGTATAATCGGCCGGATTTAACGTTCCCATTATAGGACCATCGTTATCGGTGAGCATAAAACAAGCCGTATTGTTGCCATCTATACATTGAGCAAAACTGATGGGTTGTCCGGCTTGGATACAATTTACTGATAACAACACGATTGATCCAACAGACACACAGCCCGAAAACGGATAATACACCCGATAATACAAGGTGGGTTGTGACGGAATTCCGGCGATGCTGGCAAAACAAGTGGGGTTTGTAATGGGATTAGTATTGGCAAAAGCCTCGTTTTGCGAGGTAAAATAGGTTACGTTTTGTGGGTCTTGATTCAGGTTGGCAGCCACTTGGGTTAAATCCCAACAGCTTGCGGGATTCGGGCCATTGAAGCAAATGGTGAGCACTTGATCTTGGGCTGGAGGAGCATCCACTAAAAACACACCAAACGATTTGATTTCAACTGCACCTGTACTTATCTCAACTATTCGCACCCAGATTGTGGATGAAGTTGCAGTACAATATTGACTGGCATTAAGCAAGGCATTAGTCTCCGATGGCACATCATTGTAATTGTCATGATACGAGACTTGGTAATTAACCGGATTTAAATTGCCTAAAATGACAGGCGTGTTTTCCGTTAAATTAAAACAAGCTGTAACTCCTGTTCCGCATGCATACAAATTAACGGGGTTGGCGTAACTACTGTTACAAAAACTAGTAGTAACTACCGTATTTACCCATCCACTGGAAAATCCGCTTGCACACACATTTCTCATATAGACATCGTAGGTCGTGTTGCAAATTAATCCGTTTATAATATATTGAAACTGAGTTGGAGCGGCAATAAAAGAAGGTGTAGTTGAGGCAGTGGGAGCAGGAGAACCTGCAAGCACCACATACAATTCAAAATGGTCTCCCGCGGCGGCCCCTGGCCAATCAATAATTGCGGTGGTATCGGTTGCCGTCGCAGAAAATTTAAAAGGGGCTTCACAAAAGTTTGTCCCGCAATACTGCACCATTAAATTCAAGGAAGAGATGGTTACACAGTTAGTAGATAAATCGGTCACGCGCACATAAATAATTTCTCCCCATGGACTTTGATTCATGAACGGACTAAACGCATCCAACGCATTGTGGTTGGTTTCGGCTTCGAGCTGGGTGGCGTGATAGGAGGCAATGTAGTTGGTGTTATTTCCAACAAAAACCACATTATACGAATTCAAGGGTTCAGAAACCGCAAAACCATCGTTATTGGCATCGTAGTCGCAAACACTCACACTATATTCGATAAACTGTGGCGAAGGGTTCGCGTGCAAGTAATAGGGCATGATTTGCACCGCGTTGTTTTGATTATTAACAATTCGGGCGAATAACAATTGATTGGTGGTTATTTCATTGTAGTATTCCGTTTGAAAAATTGGGTTTAATCCGTTGGAAGCACTTTGCTGGTTTAAGTGGTGTGTTACCGTATATAGCGAAGGATCGACCAGCGTTAAGATTTCAGATGAAATATTCAACAAATTAAATACTTCGTGGCCGTCGCCGTTGGGATCGCAGACGTTATTGTTCACAACGGGTTGTGTAAATTGGGCCTGGCTAGCTAATGAAACAAATAATAACGCAATAAAAAGAGCTGTTTTTTTCATAAATTCACTTTTAAATCAGTAAAACGTTGCGAAAGATACAAAAAAACAACTTGAATAGACCGAACAGAAATGTCCCTAAATGCAAAAAAGCTGATCGCCGAGGCGAAAAGCTTTTCATTGGTCTAACTACTAAACCGTGTCTCATTTTAAAAAACGAGACGAAAACAACACAACTTTCGTTTCAGATGCTTTAAAAAAAACATCGTCTTGGAAATTTCTTTCTTTGGAAAAAAAAGCGATTCTGAATTGAATCGCTTTTTTTCCAAAAGTTGCGGTCTGGACGGGACTCGAACCCGCGACCCCATGCGTGACAGGCATGTATTCTAACCAACTGAACTACCAAACCATGCTGCTATCGTTTACTAGAAACTTTATTAGCGGTTGCAAATATAGAATAGAATTTTACTTCTGCAAGTATTTATTTTCATTTTATTTAGCCCGCTCTAAAATTATCAGCCAAAACTTTGTTTTTCAACCAAATAAGTGGTTAGGATTTTTTCGAAATCAGCGCCCACATTCACCGGCACGTATTTTATCTTGTTTTGCATGCAGGTTTCTGCCAGCCTTTTGAAGTAGGCCTGCAGCTTTTGTTCGTAGATTTCTTTGACATTATCGGCATAAATATTCACAAATTCGCCGGTTTCTACATCGATAAATTTTCGCGGCGCGTTGTCAAAATCAAATTGCAATTCAGTTTTTTCGTCAATAACGTGAAATAAAACGACTTTATGCTTTTGGTGTTTGAGGTGTTGCAAGGCCGAAAACAAGGCCTTTTCGTCTTCCAATTGAAACATGTCGGTAAACAACACAATCATTGAACGGCGGTGAATTTTCTCGGCAATTTGATGCAAATAGGCAATGGTGTTGGTGCTCTTGGCCGCTTTGGGTGCCACCAACACGTTTTCCAGTTGTTGCAAAATCATGCGATGATGCCGATCACTGCCTTTTTCGGGGGCGTAGTATTCGTAGCGATCCGAAAACAAACTCAAACCCACGGCATCGCGTTGCTTTTTGAGCAAATTCATGAGCACCGCCGAAGCCAAGACCGCAAACCCAATTTTGCTGCTGTAAAACGGCTCATTGGCTTTCAATTTGGGGTAATGCATCGACGAAGAATTGTCGATAATTAAATGGCAGCGCATGTTGGTTTCTTCGTCAAAACGCTTGGTGTACAAACGATCGGTTTTGGCAAACAATTTCCAATCTAAATGCTTAGTGCTCTCGCCAGGATTATACACTTTGTGCTCGGCAAACTCAGCCGAAAACCCGTGAAACGGACTTTTGTGCATGCCCGAAATAAAGCCTTCCACCACCTGATTGGCTAGCAATTCCAAGTGATCAAAACGGGCAATTTGCGACTGCTGTTGCGACAGATTCATGGGCGTAAATATAGGAAGAACTCGCACAAAAAAAAGGCCTAACTTGCGTTAAACCTTTTGTTTATTTTAGGAGATTTTATGCTTACAATAAAGCATCCAAACTGTCGGCATAGGTTTGTTTGGGCGCTACACCCACCTGACGGCCTACCACTTCTCCTTTGTGAAACACCAATACCGTTGGAATGTTGCGCACGCCATATTTGGCTGCAAACTCCTGGTTGGCATCTACATCTACTTTTCCAATTACGGCTTTCCCCGCATATTCTTCACTTATTTCATCAATGATGGGACCCACCATTCTGCACGGACCGCACCATGCTGCCCAAAAGTCAACCATTACTGGTTTATCTGATTTTAATACTACTTCGTCAAAAGTAGCATCGGTTATTGCTAATGCCATGTTGTATTTTTTTAATAATTACCGAGCAAAGCTACCGAAAAAATTTCAACCATCGGTACATCCAAATTAGTTTTCACTATGTGGGTATTGGCAGGGGTGATGTTTTAAAAAATTGCCGTTTAATTCAACTTAAAATTGAGCTGCAAGCATTTAAATAAGCTAGAGACTGCAAGAATTGAAATAAACTACTGTAAATACGTCCAAAAATTATCTTTATGTACCACAAAAGTGTGTTTGGGATGATATTTTTCTGTGAATGATTTGGTGAATTTTACTTTTTTGTTTGGATTGTATTTTATTTCATAGGCAGAAATTTCGTCTTCGATTCGTTCGATAAAATCAATTTCTGCTTGTTGGCTGTTTCTCCAATAATGTGTTTTGCCATAATATCCTTGGTAATTTAGTTGTTTCATTTTTTCGCTAATGAAAAAATTTTCAAACAAAGCGCCTACATCGGGCCTACTTTGCAATGGACTAAATTGTCCCAAAATTGCATTTCGAATTCCATTATCGTAAAAAAATATTTTTGGTTTTGCCGTAATTTCATTCCGTTGATTGCTTGAAAACGGATGAAGCCTAAAAACAACATACACTTTTTCTAACATATCGATGTAATTGATAACTGTCATTCGGTCTACCCCTAATATTTTTGACAATTCATTGTATGATACTTCGCTCCCCAGCTGCAGCGCTAATGCATGAAGCAATTTCATTAACAAATCGGGTTTTTTGATGTTTGCTAATTCTAAAATATCTTGGTACAAGTAACTACCTGAAAGCTGTAAAAGTATTTTCTTTTTATTTGTATTGGTTACCACTTCAGGATACATTCCATAAATAAGAAACTCCTCTAATCTAGAGGAAATAATTGATGTTCCCATTTTCTCCCCGTTAAGGGCTCGTTTATTTGATTCCCTAAATCTAAAGAAGATGAACCCGAAAGAATAAATTGCTTATTCAATTTTGCATCTACCAGTAATTTTATGGTTAAGCCAATGTTTGCTATTCGCTGGGCTTCATCTACTACAATGGTATCATAATCCATAACAAGTTGTAATAGAAATTGAAGATTTGCATTTGCCAATTGCAATCGAGTTTGCGGATCATCACCATTTAGAAATAAGGTGGTTTTACCTTCGACTAATTTTTGAATCAAGGTGGTTTTACCTACTTGTCTTGGTCCAATAACAACAACGGCCTTTTTATTGTCGCAATCGGCATGTAAATTTTGGGTTATAGTTCTAGCAATCATACTGCAAACATAATAAATTGCGATTACAACCACAATATATTATAATTTTTTAGGGTTATAACCACAAAAAAATATAAAAAGGGTAGTATTTCCAATTGAATTTTATCAGCAAACTTGCCGATTTATGAGATTGTTAGGGTAACACAACAACATTAATACCATTAATTCAACTTAAAATTCAGCTGCAAGCGTTCCAATTCGTTGAGCAAATCGGCGTTAATGGCCACTTTGAGTTTGCGGCTGGGCATCGACACACGCGTGATGATTTTGGTTTCTTCTACCTCGGTAGGCAGCAACACTTCTTCCTCGTCCTCTGAAGCGAGTTCGGCATCTACCAAATCCTCGGCACCTTCTTCGGTCAAAGCAATAGCAACTACTTCGGGTGCTATGATGCGCTTCAGGTGTTCGAGTTCCATCACCTCAAAACTCACGGTTTGCTCGCCTTTGTGCGTTTGAAACAACTGAGACAAATCGGTTACCAATTGGGTAGATAGTTCGGCAATATTGAGATGTAAGACCAATTTTTTGGCAAAACTCGGCAACACATCTTGCAAATATTGCAGGGAAGTAAACTGGATTCTTGGATCCGTTTTTTTGCCGGTTTCTTTATCGGGCCAGCCTTCTTTGACCAATAATTTGAGGTAGGTAAAATTATTTTGAATTAAAAAATGCTTGAATTTCAGGTATTCTTCATTAAAAATGCGGAACTCAAAACTCTCGTCGTAGCCTTCTAATACAAAGGTTGCCCAGCCTTTTCCGTTTTTGGTTACCCGGTGTTGCACCTGGGTGATGATGCCCCCAAACGAAAGGTTTTTGTTGACATTCGCCTCCAAATTTTTGAGCGCTTCGAGCTTGGCGTTGCAAAAATAACGCAGTTCGTATTTGTAATCGTCGAGCGGATGACCGGAGATGTAAATGCCCACCACTTCTTTTTCTTTGGCCAGTTTTTCCATGGTATTCCAATCTTCACAAGGCGGCACAACCGGTTCGGGAATTTGCACATCGCTGGCCTCGCCAAACAAACTCACCTGCGACGAATTTTCGTTTTCCTGAAACTTATTCCCGTAGCGAATGGCCTTCTCCAAAAAGGAAATTCCGTCGCCTTCGTCGTGAAAATACTGCGCCCGCGTGGTTCCCAGAAAGGAATCAAAACCGCCAGCCAAGGCCAAGTTTTCGAAGGCTTTTTTATTGGCAGCCCGCAAATCAATGCGTTTGGCCAAGTCAAAAATAGAGCGGTATTTTCCGTCTTTTCGGTGCTCGACAATGGTTTGTACTGCACCAGAGCCCACACCTTTGATGGCGCCCATTCCAAAACGAACGGCATAATTTTGGTTTACCGTAAACTTGTAAAACGACTCGTTTACATCGGGGCCCAATACGGCCAAGCCCATGCGTTTGCACTCTTCCATAAAAAAGGAAACTTGCTTGATGTCGTTCATGTTGTTTGAAAGCACTGCCGCCATGTATTCGGCCGGATAATTGGCTTTTAAATAGGCGGTTTGGTAGGCAATCCAAGCATAACAAGTAGAGTGCGATTTATTAAAGGCATACTCGGCAAAGGCTTCCCAGTCTTTCCAAATTTTCTCCAATTTGTCTTCGGCATGTCCTTTGGCCGCCGCTTGACTGATGAATTTCGGTTTCATTTTGTCGAGTACGTCGCGCTGTTTTTTCCCCATGGCCTTACGCAACACGTCGGCGTCACCTTTGGAAAAATCGGCTAGTTTTTGGGAAAGCAACATCACCTGTTCTTGGTATACCGTAATGCCATAGGTGTCTTTGAGCAATTCTTCGCAGGCGTCCAAATCGTATTCGATGGGTTCCTCGCCATTTTTTCGTTTGATGAAACTCGGAATATACGCAATCGGTCCCGGGCGATACAAGGCGTTCATGGCAATCAAATCGTCAAAAACTGTAGGCTTGAGTTCCTTCATGTATTTTTGCATGCCCGGACTCTCGTACTGAAAAATCCCCACCGTTTCTCCGCGCTGAAACAATTCATACGTTTTCAAATCGTCAATCGGAAACGCATCGGGATCTAAATCGATATCAGATCGGTACTTCACCAATTTGACGGTATCTTTTATTAAGGTTAGGGTCTTCAGCCCCAAGAAGTCCATTTTGAGCAAGCCGGCACTTTCTACCACCGAGTTGTCAAACTGGGTCACATATAAATCGGAATCTTTGGCCGTGGCCACGGGCACAAAGTTGGTGATGTCGTCGGGGGTAATAATCACCCCACAGGCGTGAATTCCGGTGTTGCGCAAATTGCCCTCGAGCAATTGGGCTTGTTGCAAGGTCTCGGAACCTAAATCTTGCGCCGCAGCCAGGGCTTTTAATTCTTTTACTTTCTCGAAATCTTCCGGACGTAAAGCTGCTTTGAGTTTGACATCATCGAGCGAGAATATCTTGGCCAAATTAATATTATTGGGAATCAACTTGGCAATTTTATCGGCTTCAAATAAAGGCAAATCCAATACGCGCGCGGTATCGCGTATCGCCGATTTGGCCGCCATGGTGCCGTAGGTAATGATTTGCGCCACCTGCTTGGATCCGTATTTGTTGATCACATAATCCATGACACTGCTGCGGCCTTCGTCATCAAAGTCAATATCAATATCGGGTAAGGAAACACGATCTGGATTCAAGAAACGCTCAAAAAGCAAATTGTATTTGAGTGGATCGATGTTGGTAATACCCAAACAATAGGCGACCACTGATCCGGCAGCCGATCCCCGGCCCGGCCCTACCGAAACGCCCATAGCGCGAGCAGCCGCTATGAAATCTTGCACAATCAAAAAGTAACCCGGATAACCCGAATTCTCAATGGTGAGCAACTCAAAATCAATGCGCTCTTGAATTTCGGGCGTAATTTCGGCATAACGCAGTACTGCTCCTTTTGAGGTGAGTTCTTTTAAGTAGCTATTTTCGCCTCGTTTGCCGCCATCTGCCACATCTGCTGGAACTAAAAATTCGGTTGGAATTTCAAACTTGGGCAAGAGCACCTCGCGGGCCAAATTGTAAATTTCTACCTTGTCAATCAAGGCTTGTATGTTGGTAATCGCCTGCGGAATATCTTGAAACAATTGCTTCATTTCCTGCGCCGATTTAAAATAATATTCTTGATTGGTTAAACCAAAACGGTAACCGCGGCCTCGTCCTACCGGAGTGCTTTGTTTTTCGCCGTCGCGCACGCAGAGTAAAATGTCGTGGGCATTGGCATCGGCTTTCTTGATGTAAAAGGTGTTATTGGTGGCCAAAACCGGAATGTCGTGTTTTTTGGACAAGGCCAATAATCCTTGGTTTACGCGGTTTTCATCTTCTTGGTTGTGGCGCATCAGCTCCAAATAAAAATCGTCGCCAAATTGTTGCTTCCACCACAACAGGGCTTCTTCGGCTTGGTTTTCGCCTAGATTCAACAATTTATTGGGCACTTCCCCGTACAAGTTTCCCGAGAGCACCATCAGGTCGTCTTTGTATTGCGCGATGCATTTCTTGTCAATGCGGGGCACATAATAAAATCCTTTGGTGTAGGCAATAGAGGATAATTTGGCCAAGTTGTGGTAGCCATTTTTGTTCTTGGCCAGGAACACTACTTGATAGCCGTTGTCTTTCCTAGATTTATCTAGATGGTCTTCGCAGACAAAAAATTCGCAGCCCACGATGGGTTTAATGGGCACTTGATTGGGTTCTTCACCCAATTCTTGTGCGGCGGCATTTTTGGTGTCAACGGTTTTGTTGTGATTTAAGATGTCCCGCACAAAATGGAAAGCCCCCATCAAATTGGCATGATCGGTCAAGGCTACAGCAGGCATGCGTTGGGCAGCCGTTTCGGCTACTAAATTGGCCACACTGATGGTAGATTGCAAGACTGAAAATTGAGTATGGTTATGCAAATGGACATAGGATGCGTCTTGCAAAACCTCGATATTATTGGATACTTCTTGCTTAGTTAGCGAGGGTACTTGGGCATCGCCATGTTGTTGACGCAAACGCGCAGAGGCCTCCTTAAGATTGGTATGTTGCAAGCCCAATAAAGCAATCGGGCGTGGATTTTTATGTTGAAATTCTTGAAAATAGCTGCCTTCTACGCGCAATTCTTGCGTAGTAAATACCTCTAAACGAATGAGTTCTAAAAAACAGCGACTGGTGGCCTCAACATCGGCGGTCGCATTGTGGGCCTCAGCAAAAGGGACTTGAAACAAAAAAGAATGCAGTTCGGTGAGGGTGGGCAATTTAAATTTTCCGCCACGACCACCAGGCAATTGCAATAAGGAAGCGGTTATTTCTGTACAGGTATCCAAGATAGGCTTGCCTGCTAAAGGATTTTCAAGGTGCATGCGGAAAAACTCGCAGCCCATGATATTCAAATCAAAGCCTACATTTTGACCAACAACAAACTGTGTTTTTTGTAAGACGGCTTGAAATTCAGCCAAGACTTCGGCCAACGAAACGCCTTCGGCTTGGGCCAACTCGGTAGAAATACCGTGTATATTTTCGGCTTCGTAGGGAATATTATAACCCTCGGGCTGTACCAGAAAATCGCGGTGTTCCAAAATGCCCCCCATGTCGTCGTGTAATTGCCAGGCAATTTGCACACAGCGTGGCCAATTGTTGGTGTCAGACAATGGCGCATCCCATCGTTTGGGTAAACCGGTAGTTTCGGTGTCAAAAATTAAATACATAGTTGAATTTGAAGTCCAATGAAGCGTTTGCTTCTTCTATAGGAGTTCCAAATTTAATTTTTTTTGAGCAGCTATTCGCGGGAAGTTATCAACAAAAAACCACTCCTAAAACTGACTATTCAGCTTTAAGAATGGTTAAATTTAAAAAATTATAAAGAAAATCTACTGCTAGATTTTATCCTTCTAATTAATACCCACCTCGGCTTCCACCGCGATTGTTTCCTCCGTAACCACCTCTAGAGTCACCTCTATTGTTGTCAAAAGAACGACGTTCGCCTTCTGGTTTTGGCTCTGATTTGTTTACTACAATGGCACGACCTTGAACGGTAGCTCCATTTAATTCGTCGATCGCTTTTTGCGCTTCGTCGTCATTTGGCATTTCTACAAAACCAAATCCTTTGCTTCTTCCGGTAAATTTATCCGAAATAATTTTTACAGAATCAACTGCACCGTAAGCCTCAAAAGACTCTCTTAAATCTGCTTCCTCAATACTGAATGGAAGACTTCCAACAAAAATGTTCATATGTACTTATTTATAATAATTGGAGCAAATATAGGGGTATATAATTGTAAAGCACTATAAATCAAGTTAAATTAGCAATAATAAAAAAACCGCCTTAAAAAAAGCGGTTGATTAATATAGAATGTCAGGGCTGTTTTACAGGCCGTCAATAATTTTAACTTTGTAAAAATAACCGCCTTGTACGTTTACATTTACGGGCTCTTCTGATGTAGCGCTAGTGTTAACCGCATTAAAGCGAAAATTTCCAGAAACATATTCTCCGTCGTATTCGGTAATTTCTATCTCTCCATTGCCTACACCAATCGCCGTTGTGTAATTGGTTTCTACTGTAGAATAAGAGGCTGTACGAGTAGGTGTAGTGCCAAAAGTATGTCGCACATAGGTGTTGGGGAAGTTTGGATCAATTAAGGTAGTTGGTTTTGGAACCGTTAACGACATTGATTCATCTAATTTAAATCCTTCGATGGTGAATTTACCATCTGCATAAAAAGTAGCAATCGCATCTCCTCCTTTCCAGGCTTCGTTGTCTTTCACGCATTGAAAAACAGATTTATCGTTAAACTGAATGTCTTCAACACAAGATTGTAAAGCAAAAGCAACCAAAACTAAGGCAAGTATTTTTTTCATTATAAAAATTTTAAAGAACAAAAATAACTTTTTAAACCAAACTCGCTATATAAAATGAAAAAAAATCGACCAAACACAACGAAAAAAAGCCCCTTAAATATTATTCTACAAGGGATTAGCATTTTTGAATAATAATTGTATATTTGCGCCCTTAATTAACCGAGGTCGAGTACCTCAAAATTTAATCACACGATTATGTCAGTAAAAATTAGATTACAAAGACATGGTAAAAAAGGGAAACCTTTTTACTGGGTAGTAGCGGCAGATGCACGCTCAAAAAGAGATGGTAAATACCTTGAAAAAATTGGTACGTACAATCCAAACACCAATCCTGCAACTATCGAATTAAACTTAGATAGCGCAGTACAATGGATACCGCAAGAGCGATTCTTTCTTACAAAGGAGCGTTGTTGAAACACCACTTAGATGGCGGTATTCGTAAAGGTGCTTTAACGCAAGAACAAGCCGATGCAAAACTAGCCGCTTGGTTGGAATCAAAAGCAGGCAAAGTAGATGCGAAAAAAGATGGTTTATCAAAAGTACAAGCGGATGCGAAAGCAAAAGCCTTGAAAGCTGAAAAAGAAGTAAACGCCAAACGATTGGCCGCTGCTGCTGAAGCTGAAGTAGCTGCACAAGAAGAAGTAGTTGCCGAAGAAACTGCAGAAGAAGTGGTTGCTGAAGTAGCTGTTGAGGAAACTCCTGCTGCAGAAGAAGTTGTAGTTGCCGAAGAAGTTGTAGTTGCTGAAGAAGTTGTAGTTGCTGAAGAAGCTCCTGCTGCTGAAGAAGTTGTAGCTGAAGTAGCTGCTGAAGAAGTAGTTGTTGAGGAAACTCCTGCTGCTGAAGAAGTTGTAGCTGAAGAAGCTCCTGCTGTTGAAGAAGCTGCTAGCGAAGGCGAAGAAGCCTAATTTTTAGCGATTCATGCGTAAAGAAGATTGTTTCTATTTAGGTAAAGTCGCAAAAAAGTTTAGTTTTAAGGGTGAAGTGCTCGTCTATTTAGACACTGATGAACCCGAATTATATGAAGAGATGGAATCAGTATTTGTTGAATTCAACAAAAACTTGGTTCCATTTTTTATTGAGAGCAGTTCGTTGCACAAAAATGATTTTCTACGGGTGCAATTTGAAGATGTCGATTCAGAAGAAGAAGCTGACAAACTATTGGGCTGTGCAGTTTACCTTCCGCTCAGTCAATTGCCTAAACTCGAAGGCGATAAATTTTACTTTCATGAAGTGATTGGTTTCGAAATCGAAGACCAGCGTTTGGGAGTCATTGGCGTGATCCAATCGGTAAACGACTCGACGGCACAACCGCTTTTTGAAGTACTCAACGGCTCAGTTGAACTGCTTATTCCTATGATTGATTTGTTTTTGGTTGAAATAGATCGTCCCAACAAAAAGGTCAAGATGAATTTGCCGGAGGGCTTGGTCGAGATGTATCTTTAAAAAATCCAAATTCCAATCCCGAGACTTCGGGACCAGCTTCCCGCTTCCAACTCCCCACCCAATTATCCCCCCGCTAATTATTCATTTTTCATTATTAACTATTCATTAAAAAAGTGTTTCAATTCAAACAATTCTCTATCAACCAAGACAAAACCGCCATGAAAGTAGGCACAGACGGGGTGTTGTTGGGTGCTTGGACACCGCTTGATTTAAAGCCCGAAAGCATCTTAGATATTGGAACGGGAACGGGATTGATTGCACTGCAATTGGCCCAACGCAGTACCGCTTTTCAAATTGATGCTTTCGAAATTGATGAAAACGCCTACGAACAAGCAGTAGAAAATTTTGAACAATCGCCTTGGAACGATCGACTCTTTTGCTATCATGCGGCCTTGGACGAATTTGTAGAAGAAGCTGAAGCTGAGCAGGAAGAATTTGGCGAATCACTCTGCTACGACTTAATTGTATGCAATCCGCCTTTTTATGCTGAAGATGTTAAAAGCCAAGATCCCGCTCGCGATCTGGCCCGTTTTCAAGACGCGCTGCCTTTTGACGAATTGATTTCCGCCGCCGATTTGTTACTCAGCGAAGAAGGTATTTTTGCAGTAATCATTCCCTATAAAGAAGAAGAACGTTTTGTAGAACTCTGTAAACAAAACCAACTTTATCCACAAAAAATTACCCGAGTAAAAGGACATGCAAAAAGCGACATCATTCGCAGCTTATTGGCTTTTGGCCGAATTACCTTAACTGAAATTCCCACAGACGAGTTGGTTATTGAGACGACTCGACACCACTATACTTCTGAATATCGTGCACTTACACGCGATTTTTACCTCAAGATGGACTAAAGCTGAACTAGAAAATATAACGATTGTTCATTCGAAACTCGAATATGTTTACTTAAATTTGCAAACGTTTTCGAAAGAAAAACCGTTTAACACTAATCAAATACCCTATGAAACCTGATTTATTTCAAGCACCTGATTACTATAACCTAGACGATTTATTAACCGAAGAACACAAATTGGTTCGCGATTCGGCTCGTGCCTGGGTAAAGCGTGAAGTTTCCCCCATCATTGAAGACTACGCTCAACGCGCTGAATTCCCTAAACAAATCATCAAAGGGTTGGGAGAAATTGGTGGTTTTGGCCCGTATATTCCAGAAGAATATGGCGGCGCTGGCTTGGATCAGATTTCGTATGGTTTAATTATGCAAGAAATTGAACGCGGAGATTCGGGTGTTCGATCTACCTCATCGGTACAATCCTCTTTGGTGATGTATCCGATTTGGAAATTTGGAACTGAAGAACAACGCATGAAATATTTACCCAAATTGGCCACCGGCGAAATGATGGGATGTTTTGGTTTAACAGAACCCGATCATGGATCAAATCCAAGCGGCATGACCAGTAACTTCAAAGACATGGGTGATCATTATCTATTGAATGGCGCCAAAATGTGGATTTCAAATGCACCTTTTGCTGATATTGCTGTAGTTTGGGCTAAAAATGAAGAAGGCAGAATTCACGGACTCATTGTAGAACGTGGAATGGAAGGATTTACTACGCCGGAAACGCACAATAAATGGTCGCTTCGTGCCTCGGCAACAGGCGAATTAGTATTCAATAATGTAAAGGTTCCAAAAGAAAACCTAATGCCGGGCAAATCCGGTTTGGGTGCGCCGATGCAATGTTTAGATTCTGCTCGTTATGGCATTGCCTGGGGAGCAATCGGTGCCGCCATGGATTGTTATGATACCGCTTTGCGCTATGCCAAAGAACGTATTCAGTTTGACAAGCCCATTGCAGGAACCCAATTGCAACAAAAGAAATTGGCCGAAATGATTACCGAAATCACTAAAGCCCAATTGCTTACTTGGCGTTTGGGTGTGTTGCGCAACGAAGGCAAAGCCACAACTGCACAAATCTCAATGGCCAAACGTAACAACGTGGACATGGCAATACATATCGCTCGCGAAGCCCGTCAAATTTTGGGTGGAATGGGAATTACGGGAGAATATTCCATCATGCGCCACAGCATGAATTTGGAATCGGTAATTACCTACGAAGGAACGCACGACATTCACTTGCTGATTACAGGCGCCGACATTACTGGAATTCCTGCATTTAAATAGTATTGAAACAAGTATTAAAAAATACCTAAAATCACAAAATAAGCTTCGCTGAAAAGGGGAGCTTATTTACTTTTACGGCAAAATTTACACCATGAATATTTCCGAAATCAACGCGCAAATTCAACCCCAAAAAAACGCCCTAATTCACCATTCTTTGTATGAAAAAGTAAAAACCGTGGCCGATTTGCACGTGTTTTTAGAACAGCATATCTATGCGGTTTGGGATTTTATGTCGTTGCTCAAGGCGCTGCAAATCAAACTGACGTGCACCAGCACGCCTTGGATGCCAGTTGGAAATCCTGCTTTGCGCTATTTGATTAATGAAATTGTAGTAGCCGAAGAAACCGATTTGGCTTTTGACGGCAGCCGGCAAAGTCATTTTGAAATGTACCTGGATGCCATGCAACAATGCGGGGCTTCAACAGCCAATATTTCTGCGTTTTTAGAAACCGTACAACGCACCCAAAATATTTTTGTCGCCATTAAATCGGCCGATTTACATCCCAACGTCAAAGATTTTTTGAACTTTACTTTTCGTGTGATCGAAGAAGGAAAAGCCCACAATATCGCTGCCGCCTTTACCTTTGGCCGCGAAGATTTAATCCCCAGTATGTTTACCGAAATCCTGCGTTCGTTTCAAAGCAATTTTCCAGAAACCGATTTGAGTAAACTGATTTATTACTTTGAACGCCACATCGAATTGGATGCCGACGAGCACGGACCTATGGCCATGCAAATGATTGCCGAATTGTGTGGTTCAGATCCCCAAAAGTGGGAAGAAGTGATGCAAACCTCAGCCGAAGCCTTAGAAAAGAGATTGGGACTTTGGAATGCAATCGAAGAGCAAATCCTATCGGCTGTCGCAATGGCTTAAACCCATTCGGATTGAAGCAAGGGAAACAAAATTAAAAAAACGAACCTATGAAATGGCTGCCGAAACTTTTATTTTTATTTAGCTTTTGCAGCTTGATTTGCAGTTGTAATCCACAACAAACACTGCCGTATTATGTTGATAATCCAAATAATAAACAACTCAATTATTTGGCGTTGGGCGACAGTTATACCATCGGACAAAGTGTATGCACCACTTGCAGATTTCCCGAACAATTGAAGACGCGTTTGCAATCCACTTTTTCAACTAATCCTTTTCTGCTGCAAGTCATTGCCAAAACAGGCTGGACGACTACCAATTTAATTTCTGAAATTAATCTGGCCAATCCTTCTACAAATTTTGATCTCGTAACCTTGTTAATTGGGGTAAACAACCAATACCAAAACAAACCTTTTTCGCTGTATGAACAAGAGTTTCCAGCCTTGGTAGAAAAAGCGATCCAATTGGCCAAAGGCGATAAATCAAATGTGATTGTAGTTTCGATTCCCGATTATGCCTATACGCCTTATGGCCAAGGTTCGTCAACAATTAGTAGCCAAATCAATGCGTACAATACTTTTGCGCAAAACTATTGCAGCCAGAATCAAATTGAATTTGTGAATATTACCGACATTACCCAACAAGGATTAATCAATCCTGCACTTGTGGCTACTGATGGGTTGCATCCTTCAGAATTGGCCTATGCACAATTTGCGGAACGTATTTTACCCAAAGCGATTTCAATTCTCGCTAATTAATCAGTAAAATAGTTGAAATAAAGGGGGATTAGGATTCCGGAGCCAATTCTATTTCTAGCCCGTTAATCTCTTCGGTGAGTTGAATTTGACAACCCAAGCGGCTGTTTGGTTTTACGTGAAACGCTTCAGATAACATGGCTTCTTCTTCGTCTGATTTCTCAGGAATTTTCACCTCGTTTAGGACATAGCATTGGCAGGATGCGCACATGGCCATTCCGCCACAAATGCCAATGGTTCCTTCTTCGGCTATTTCGTAGGCACGCACCAATTCCATGATGCTCATGTTCATGTCGGTGGGCGCTTGCACCAGGTGAAGCACTCCATTTCTATCGGTAATTTTTACAGTGATATCTTGCGGCATTATTTCTTTTTCATCTTATTTAATTGTTCTATATCCGCTAAATCCTTTAGCCTTCCTGAAGCCGTTTTGTTCTTAATTAAATCATCAAATTCAATATAGGGAACTTTAATTCCTTCTAACGCGAGCCAATTGCAATTTTTATAACTTTCTTCAAAATGCAATCCGCTGACATTAGTGAGTATTTCAATTTTCCTAGGTTCAACCCCAATACTCCAGACATCAAATTTCTCGCTATCAAAATCTTCTATTGAAAAAATAGGTGCGCCAAAATCTTTGTACGTTTCTTTTAATTTATAATAGTTCTCTGGGGTTTGATTAATCCATAAATCCATGTCGCCCGTACTTCTTCCATAACCATGAAGGATTACTGCATAACCTCCTACTAGGATGTAATCTACCTGGTGTTTACTTAAAAGTTCTAAAAATTCTAAAAAATCAACATTGAATAAGTTAGGCATGTTTTCTAGATGAAAAAACGGTTCTGTCTACCTTTTGTTCTGGAGCAGAATTGAAAATGGAATTGATAATATCACAGGCAAAATTTAATCTTTCAATTGGTGTTTTATCCTTGTAAAATGTGATATGATCATCGGCTTCTTCAAATGAAGATTTAGAAACGACACTCCTTTTCATTCTTATATTTTCCATCAAACAAATATAAAAATTTAATCAATCGATTTTACTACGGCTTTCTCTGCTTCTTTTCGGGTGCCGTCAAACCCATCTACACCCGAAACAGTAGTGTATTTGAGTACGTATTTTTTGCCGGGATTCAAACGTTGGTATACACTTTGGCACATGAGTGTGGCTTCGTGAAATCCGCACAAAATGAGTTTTAATTTACCTGGATAGGTGTTTACATCGCCAATAGCATAGATGCCTGGGATATTGGTTTGGTAATCGAGCGCATTATCAACTTTGATGGCATTTTTCTCAATTTCCAATCCCCAATTGGCAATGGCACCCAACTTGGGCGTTAAGCCAAATAATGGAATGAAGAAATCAGTTTCCAACACTTGCTGCACCCCTTCGTTTTCTATGGTGATGGATTGCAAATGGCCTTGACCTTGTAGGGCAACTACCTCGGCAGGTGTAATCAAATTTATTTTTCCGCTGTGCTTCAATTCTTGCACTTTATCAACCGAATCGAGGGCGCCTCGAAATTCGTTTCGGCGGTGCACCAAGGTTACTTGTGAGGCTACCTCTGAGAGAAAAATACTCCAATCTAAGGCAGAATCTCCTCCTCCGGCGATCACAATTTTTTTGTTTCGAAACAATTCGGGGTCTTTTACAAAGTATTCAACTCCCTGTTCTTCGTATTTTTCAATCCCCTCAAGTAGTGGTTTTCGGGGCTCAAAAGTACCTAGTCCTCCGGCGATGGCTACCGCTTTGGCTTGGTGTTGGGTGCCTTTGTTGGTGGTTACTACAAAAGTTCCATCAGCTAATTTATCTATAGTTTCAGCGGTTTCGGCCAAGGTAAATCCGGGCTCAAATTGCTTAATTTGTTCCATGAGGTTGCCCACCAATTCACCTGCCAAAACAGTCGGATATCCGGGGATGTCAAAAATGGGTTTTTTGGGATATAATTCGGCCAATTGCCCTCCAGGTTGTGGCAAGGCGTCAATTAAGTGGCATTTTAATTTGAGCAATCCCGCTTCAAAAACGGTGAAGAGTCCGGTGGGTCCGGCGCCAATAATTAGTATGTCTGTTTGAATCATCTTTCTCAATTTCAAAGCTGCAAAGAAACAAGCTGGCTTGGGTTTGTACTATGATATTTATCAGTAAACTAGGCGATATTCTCTACGGTCTCTATTTGTGGGGCATATTTTTTTATTGTGGTCTCTACGCCAGCTTTCAAGGTCATTTGGTTTACACTGCAGCTAATGCATGCGCCTTCTAAACGTACTTTTACGTGCTTTTCCTCTTCTATAGAAACCAAGGAAATATCGCCTCCGTCAGAATTTAAGAACGGTCTAATTTCGTCGAGTGCTTTTAAGACATTTTCGGTCAATTGTTCGTGGGTCATAACCTAAGTCAGTTTTAGTATTAGCTTGTTTATTTATTTTTTTACGGCAGCACAACCGGCCATCGTGGTAATTTTTATTGCTTCAGTTGGTGGCAAAGTTTCGTTGCGACGCACCACTTCTTGCACCACCTTTCGAGTAATGGATTCAAACACTTTGGCTATGATAGAATCTTCTTGCATGGCTGCAGGTCGACCATAATCTCCGGCTTCACGCACCGATTGTACCAAAGGAACTTCTCCCAAAAAGGGCACTGCCAAATCTTCGGCCAGCTGTTGGGCACCTTCTTTTCCAAATATATAATACTTGTTGTTGGGTAATTCCTCAGGAGTAAAATAGGCCATGTTTTCTATTATCCCCAAAATAGGGATGTTGATGCTGTCAGATAAAAACATCGAAACCCCTTTTCTGGCATCGGCCAAAGCCACCGCCTGTGGAGTACTCACTACAACGGCACCAGTAATTGGCAAGGATTGCATGATAGACAAATGAATATCTCCCGTTCCGGGTGGTAAGTCGATGAGCATAAAATCCAATTGTCCCCAATCGGCATCAAAAATCATTTGGGTTAGTGCTTTTGCCGCCATGGGCCCACGCCAAATTACTGCTTGACTGGGCGCCGTAAAAAACCCAATCGATAAAAGCTTGATTTCGTAGCTTTCGACGGGTTTCATTTTTGATTTTCCATCCACTTCTACCGAAATGGGTTTTTCGTTTTCTACGTCAAACATGATCGGCATCGATGGGCCATAAATATCGGCATCTAAAATCCCAACCGAGAATCCCATCTTGGCCAAAGAAACCGCCAAATTGGCCGTAACAGTAGATTTGCCTACTCCTCCTTTGCCTGAGGCAACTGCAATAATGTTGCTGATGCCGGGAATGGCTTTTCCTTTTATGGCTTGGGAAGCATTCGCTGCAGGCGCTTCGACCTTAGTATTTATTTTTACGACAGTCGCCGCTGGAAATTGTTCGTGTATTAATTTTTTGATGTCTTCTTCGGCACGTTTTTTTGTGTGCATGGCTGGCGAATGGATCACCAAATCTACTACCACTTCATCGCCAAAAACAACTACATTTTGTACCGCACCACTTTCGACCATGTTTTGGCCTTCACCAGCAATCGATATGGATTCTAGGGCTTTTAAAATTTCTTTTCTGTCTAATTTCATAGGGAGAAAACTTCGCATTAGTGCTCAAAATTTTCGTGCACAAAGATAGGCCGAAAAGTTGAAATGCGTATGCCTGTGAACTAAAAGTTTAGTGCGCTAAACCGGTAAAAATCATTTGGTTTAGCGCGCGATTTCAGGTGTCCAAAAATGCTTGTCAAAATCTAGAATTTGGTTGTCCTTTACCTGAATTCCCTCGTTCTCGAGTAATTGTTGCATGAGAGAAGTCCCCTGAAAATGGTGCTTTCCGGTGAGCAAGCCATTTCTATTCACCACGCGATGAGCAGGAATATCGGGCAGATTGTGAGAAGCGTTCATGGCATAACCCACCATTCGCGCCGATTTTCCAGCACCAATTGCACGGGCAATTGCCCCATAGGAAGTAACTCTTCCTGCTGGAATTTTTCGTGCGACTTGGTACACGCGCTCAAAAAAAGACAGTTCGGTGTGAAGTAAATCGGTCATTTACCAATAATAAATAATCACGTGATATAAAGCCAACAATGCAACTAGCGAGGTAATACTGCCCATAATGACATTCATGTTGCGTATGATGTAATCTGTTTTGGACCGCAAGCGATTAAACACCACTACGTAGGCATAAAATACGGTTAATGAACCCGCTAAAACCCCAAAAACAAAACTGTAGATTTCGCTTGGTTGAAAACTAAATTGGCCATAAGAACTTAAAGCAATACTTACAATTACATAATAGGGAATAGGAAATAAATTGATGGCCGAGATAAATAAACCCAATAAAAAAGCAGATCGACTGGTTTTTCTAACCAAACTATTTTGTGAAACTAATTCGGGTTTCTTGGCTAAGAAGAAAAAATAAATACTCGCTAAAACAAAAATAACTAAGCCTATTTCACGTAAAATTAAATTGACCTCGTGGTGGCTATCAATGTATCTAGCGCTGTACACCGAGATAAAAGTCTGCACAGCTATAACTGCCAAAGCACCCGAAACAAATCCCATGGCGCGTGATTTTCCGTCTTCTAAACTTAGTTTGGCAGCAGTCATGTTTATTAATCCCGGAGGAAAAATACCCACAAATGCTGCCAAATAGCCCGCAATAAAGGAAAACAACAAACTCATCTACTTGATTTTGAAACGAATATACGTAATTGCTTTGTTGATTTCCAAATATTGTTTTTCATAAAAGGTTTGAATCGCTGTGACTTCGTCTGGACTTCCTTCGTTTTTGTAGATGTTGTGGTTGGCATATTCTACGGCATGCCCCTCGCCATGCAACAAGCCAAGGGTGTAGCCGTGCATAAATTCGCTGTCTGTTTTTAAGTGAACAACTCCCGCTGGCTGCAGTATTTTTTTATACAATTGCAGAAAAACCGGGTTGGTCATGCGGTGTTTGGTGCGCTTGTATTTAATTTGCGGATCGGGAAACGTAATCCAAATTTCGGCCACTTCTCCTGTGTTAAACAAATGGTCGATTAACTCAATTTGGGTGCGAACAAAAGCTACATTGTGCATCCCGCTTTCTACTGCTGTCTTGGCTCCTCGCCAAAAACGTGCCCCTTTGATGTCAATGCCAATAAAATTTTTTTCGGGATACCGTTCGGCCAATCCCACCGTGTATTCGCCTTTTCCGCATCCTAATTCTAAAACAATTGGATTGTTGTTTTTAAAAAAATCGGACCAACAGCCTTTAAACAGGAAGGTGTCAGCAACTACCTCTTCTCTGGTGGGCTGAAACACATTGCCAAAGTTTTCGTTTTCTTTAAATCTTTTTAACTTATTTTTACTTCCCACGATATAATTTAATGTTTTGGCAAAACTAAGGAAATATTGTAGACGTTTTTTGTAATTAACTTGCCGCTTTTTAGCCGATAATAAATAGCTCCGTTGACCTCAAAATCTTATCCCAATGCTGTGCTGGTTGCTCCCTTAAATTGGGGTTTAGGACATGCTACCCGTTGTATTCCGATTATTAATGCTTTGCTCGAAAACAACTTTACGCCAATACTTGCGTCAGATGGAGTTGCCTTGCAATTGCTGAAAAAGGAATTCCCAAACTTACTCTGCCTAGAATTGCCATCGTACCAAATTGAATATCCCGAAGATGGCGCCAAATTCAAATGGAAAATGATCCAGCAGTTGCCAAAAATTTTGGAAGCGCTACTGTTCGAAAAGAAAATCGTGAAAACTTGGGTAAAAAAATACAATTTATGTGGCATACTATCGGATAATCGCTTGGGTGTGCGGTCTAAGAAAATACCGTCGGTTTTCATCACCCATCAAATACAGGTATTAACCGGATCAACCACTTGGTTTTCCTCGACTTTACACCAAAAGTTCATGCAAAAATTTGACGAAATTTGGGTGCCCGATTTTGCCGATGAAATAAATCTGTCTGGTAAGATGGGACATGTGAAAAATGATTTTCACCATGTAAAGTACATTGGTCCCTTGAGCCGATTTACCAAAAAAGAAGTCCCTATAAAATATGATATAATGGTGCTTTTGTCTGGGCCTGAACCGCAACGTGGTTTTTTGGAAATTCAACTGCGAGAACAACTGCAAGCGTATACGGGTAAATTGCTGTTTGTGGCCGGAAAAGTAGAAGCCGAACAAAAAAAGTTTGTGTTGGGATCACACACGTATTTTAATTACATGACCAGCACGCAACTTGAACAAGGCTTACAAGAAAGTTCACTGGTGCTTTGTCGTTCGGGTTACACTACCGTAATGGATTTAGTAAAATTAGACAAAAAAGCGTTTTTTATCCCTACTCCTGGACAGTTTGAGCAGGAATATCTCGCCAAAAAATTAAAAAAAGCAGGGGTATTTCCTTTTGCCAAACAAAGTCAGTTTAAGCTAGAAAATTTGTTGGAAGTTGATTTATATAAAAATCACAATTGGAGCGACCAGCCAATTAACTGGAAAAATTTATTGTGCCTTTTTGAGCGTGAATGAAAATTCGGAACCCATACCTGGCTCACTTTCTACATAGATTTTTTGTTCGTGCGCTTCGATAATGTGTTTCACAATTGACAAGCCCAATCCAGAACCTCCAGCGTCGCGTGACCCAGAAGTATCAACTCGGAAAAAACGTTCAAATAAACGAGGGATGTGTTGAGGGGCAATTCCTTCTCCATCATCTTTTATGCGGACCAACAATAAATTTTTAGTGAGTTGCTCAATGCCTACTTCAGTGGTGCCTTTGTCTTTTCCGTATTTTATAGAATTTACGATCAAATTGATCAAAACTTGTTCGATTTTTTCTTTGTCAGCATCTACATAAAAGGACTTACTGTATTTCATGTCAAACATCAGAATAATATCTTTTTTGGACGCCTTCATTTCGAGTAAGTCAAACACGTCTTGCACCAGCGGTATTATGTCAAATTTGGTGTTATTGAGTTCTAAATTACCCACCTCCAATTTGGTAATCATGTCTAGATCTTCCACGATTCTGATGAGCCGTTCAACCCCTTTTTCAGCGCGTTCCAAATAATTTTGTCGCATGGTTTTATCTTTCATTCCGCTGTCAATGAGGGTGGAAAGATAGCCTTGCACGGTAAAGAGTGGGGTTTTTAATTCGTGGGACACATTGCCTAAAAATTCTCGGCGGTATTTTTCTCGCCCCTTGAGCATCTCAATTTCTAGCTTTTTGTTGGTAGCAAATTTCTTTACTTCTCGGCTCAACGTGTCCATATCGGTAGTCACAGATACCTTACTAAACGAGGTAGAATCGAGCAGACTAACGTCGTCGTATATTTTCTTTACTCGCTGATAGATAAATCGCTCCACGCGGAACTGAATGATAAAAGTAGAAACAAGAAAGAGGAGAAAAACAAATAACGCAAGGGTATACGCAGAAAACGGAACTAATTTAAAACAAATTAATCCTAATAAAGCACTGGTTATACTGAGGTATAGTGCAGTGATTACTGCAAACCTATATGTTTTTGAAAGTCTTACCACCTATATTTCAAACTTGTACCCTACTCCCTTTAATGTTTTGAAATATTCTTCGCCTATTTTTTCACGTAATTTTCGGATGTGAACGTCAATAGTTCTGCCGCCTACTACAACTTCATTTCCCCATACTTTTTCTAGAATTTCTTCTCGATTAAATACTTTTCCGGGTTTTGAAGCCAGTAAATAAAACAATTCAAATTCTTTTCTAGGCAAGACTATTTCGGTTTTGTTGTGCACTATTTTATATTCTTCCCGATTTATTTCGATAGAACCAACAAATAAGGTTTGGCTGTTGGCCGCCTCGTTAGATTTTAAACGACGGAGTAAGGCTTTCACCTTGCTAACCAGTAATTTAGGTTTGATAGGCTTGGTAATGTAATCATCTGCACCGGCCTCAAAGCCA
>JAPLEX010000009.1:0-41568 GCA_026390995.1 Flavobacterium sp. | reverse complement strand
GAATAATCTTCACTTCGTGCAGTAAGGAACGTGATGATTACCTGTTCCATTTTGGGCAATTTCCGAATTAATTCACAGGCTTCAATTCCATCCATTTCTGGCATCATGACATCAAGAATAATCAATTGTGGTAATTCTTTTTTAGCCATTTCAACGGCTTCTTTTCCGTTTGATGCCGTTATGATTTTATACCCTTCTTGACTTAAGTTATAGCCAACAATTTCGAGGATATCCGGCTCATCATCTACCAATAATATTTTGATGTCTTTCTTTTTCATGGGAAGTCAAAATTGCTTTTTAGTGAGTGTAAATATACATATTATACAAGTTGCCTATTGTGCTTAACAGTAATTTAATCTTGTAACCATTTGATAACAAAGTCACAAGTTTTGTAGAATGTAAAAAAACGCCCAACTCATCCTGCGTTAACACTTAATTTTATATATTTGACCCAATTAATTTTTCCCATGGCTAAAAATATTTTTTTAATCCTTCTACTTTTGCTAACTGGCGCTTTTGCAGGGTTTGCTCAAGAAAACAAACTGCAACCCGGTGTTGCCGAAGGATTGAGTTTTTACCCCAATCCGGTGAACAACGGAAAAATATACCTGACTTCTAAAACTTCTTTAGACAAAGAAGTCATCATTTTTGATGTATTAGGTAAAAAAGTTTTTCAAAACACCGTCTCTTCCAAAGAGATTTCGCTGGCTAATTTACTCCCTGGTGTATACATCATCAAACTTCGCGAAGGTGAGGTTACCACTACTAGAAAGTTGATTATCAAATAGTCTATTTCAAAACACAACAATTTATTGGTTTTTTATTAATGCAATTTTCTATCCCATATAGAAATTGTTATTATCTTTGTCGTCTAATTTTTAAAAATTTCATAGAAATGAAAAAACTCTACTTTATTGTTTCATTAGTGTTTAGCACGCTGTCTTTTGCACAGACCTTTTACACTGAAAACATGGGGATACCAGTTGGTACTACAGCTATTAGCGCACATGTATTTCAAAACTCATCTCCAATAATCTACACTGGTACCGCAGATGCGCGTGCTACAGTTACATCATTTGGATATAATGGAGCCTCAGGAAATGGAAACATTTTTATCAATGCAATTGATGAATTTTTTCAAATTGATGGAATTAATTCATCTGCTTTTGCTGCTGGTGATTTACAACTTAGTTTTGGGGTAAACACACCAACAAATGTAAGTAACGTACTTACTGTTGAAGTGAGCACAGACGCTACAAACTGGACATCAATCAATTATACTCCAACCGCAATAGGATGGAGTTTAGCAACCATTAGCGGTGGAGTTATTCCGTCATCTGCCACGCTTTCCATCCGTTTTAAATCAGCTACCACTTTACAATATCGTATTGATGACGTAAAACTAAGCAGTGTTTCTGCATCATGTACCTTGACTTTGGGAACAGTTACTACTGTTTGTGATATGTATACCTTAGGAACCGATACGTATACCGCTACCATTCCTTATACAGGTGGTGGAAATGCCGTTTATAATATTGTTACTAATACAGGAATAATTGGCGGAGACAATCCGTCTTTACTTTCAGCTGGTAACATAATCATAAGTGGAATTGCCGAAGGCGCTTCAGTTAATGTTAATGTTATTGGTGGTACATGTAATTTGTCTGCAGCAATCAATTCGCCCGAATGTAAACCAATTAATACATTGCCTTACACCGAGCCTTTTACATACCCTGTTGGAAGTAACTTAGGTAATTCACAAAAATGGAACAACCTAAATTCCGGAGATGCTATTTTAGTGGCTGCTGGAAACTTAAATTATGCTAATTTCCCTAATGTGAGCGGAAACTCTATCACCTTTACCGGTGCTGGGATCGATTGTTTTACTCCGTTTACGGCTACTTCTGCCGGTACAGTTTATGCTTCTTTTATGGTAAACATTACTGACATGGCTAACGTGACTGTCGATTTAACAGAGACCTATTTTGCAGGACTAACCGATGCAGCAAAAGGATACAAAGCCAGAATGTTTTTCAAGAAAAATGGAACCCAATACCAATTAGGTTTTGACACCTTGAACGTGACTACCAATTATGACGCAACTTTACGCAATACCGGAGAGATTGTATTTATTGTAATGGGTTATGACTTTGGAACCAATGTATTGAGCGCTTGGATCAATCCTGATTTAAGCACCTTTAACGCTTCAACTCCAGCTTCCTTAACTTCAACTCCGGCATTAGCCTTAACTGATTTAGGTGGGTTTATCATTCGTCAAGACACTGACACAAAAACACCAACTATGATTATGGATGAGTTGCGCGTAAACACAACTGTTCAAGGTTTATTATCGGTAAATGCTCCTGTGATTAGCGGATTAAAAGTATATCCAAATCCTGTTAAAAATGGCAGATTAGTTGTTGAAACGGCAACAAATTCCATGAAAGCGATTGCGATCTATGATGTGATTGGCAAACAAGTTTTAGGAACGGTAACCAACGAAAACAACATTGACGTAAGCACTTTACAAGCTGGAATCTATGTAATTAAAATTACTGAAGCTGGTAAAACCGCTACACAAAAATTGGTTGTAGAATAACTACTTCCGCTATACCTAGTAAAAGCTCCACTGATTGTGGAGCTTTTTTAGTTTTAGGCGTTAGCTTGCGTATATTTGCACCTGTTAAATAGATCATTGTGACTACAGCTCCCGATATTTTTTCGATTTATAACCAAAAGCAATTTGAAAAGATAGCGCTCAAGATCTTTCGGCACCAATACGATCATAATCCGGTGTATCAACAGTGGTGCACATTAGTCAAAGCCGACAAGCAATCGGTTTCAAGAATCGCCGATATTCCGTTTTTGCCCATTTCCTTTTTTAAAACCCATCCGATTATTAGCGGCGAGGCTCCTGTTGCGCTTACTTTTCAAAGTAGTGGCACCACTGGCATGAATACTAGTCAGCACCACGTGAGTGATTTATCCCTATATGAAGCAAGTTACTTGAATTGTTTTGCCCAATTTTATGGCGACATCGAAAATTATACGGTGTTGGCGCTATTGCCCTCCTACCTGGAGCGCGACGACTCTTCGTTAATTTATATGGTGAAAGATTTGATTGCTAAATCAAACAAGGCCGCTTCGGGCTTCTATTTGCACAACTACGATGAGCTCATACAAACCTTAATTCGGCTGGATGAGTCTGGTGAAAACGTCTTATTAATTGGCGTTACCTATGCTTTATTAGACCTCATCGAACAGCAGTCTTTCCAGTTAAAAAACACCATTATAATGGAAACGGGCGGCATGAAAGGCAAACGCAAAGAACTCATCCGAGAAGAATTGCACGAGCAGCTTTGCCATGGATTTGGCGTATCGACCATACATTCAGAATACGGCATGACCGAATTATTGTCACAGGCCTATTCTCTGGGCAATGGGGTTTTTGAATGTCCCCCTTGGATGCAAGTTCACCTAAGCGATACCGAAGATGCCATGACGTATGTGGCTAACGGCAAAACCGGCGGCATCAACGTGATTGATTTGGCTAATTATAATTCTTGCGCGTTTATCGCTACACAAGATTTGGGGAAAAAATACGACAATGGCAGCTTTGAAGTCCTGGGCCGATTTGACGCCAGCGACATTCGAGGTTGTAATTTAATGGTGATTTAATCAAAGGCTAGACCACGCGCACAATAAAGTAGTTCTTTTTGCCGCGTTGCAACAATACAAATTGATTGTTAATTAGATCCTGAGCGGTCACCTTATAATCTTCGGTTACTTTTTCTCGGTTTACGGCAATCGAATTTTCGGTCAAGGCACGTCGCGCTTCCCCATTTGATTTTAAAAAACCGGTTTTCTCGTTCAACACGGTTACGATATCCAAGCCGCTTTCTAGTTCTGCTAGGGCAATCTCAGCCTGTGGGACGCCTTCAAAAACCTCTAAGAAAGTTTCCGTATCCAAGGCTTTCAGATCATCGGAGGAGGCGTTTCCAAACAAAATTCCCGAAGCTTGAATGGCTTTGTTTAAGGCTTCACTGCCGTGCACAAAAACTGTTACTTCTTCGGCCAATCGTTTTTGTAGAATACGCAAATGCGGAGCATCTTGGTGGTCAGCTATCAATTGATTTACGGTAGCTTGATCTAAAAACGTAAATAGTTTTATGTATTTCTCGGCATCCACATCGGTGGTGTTGATCCAAAACTGGTAAAATTTATACACCGAGGTTTTGTCGGTAGTAAGCCACACGTTTCCGCCTTCTGATTTGCCAAATTTAGAACCGTCGGCTTTGGTTACCAATGGACAGGTCATGGCATAGGCTTTGGCGCCATCTCCCGAATTGTCGGCATTCATTCTGCGCACCAACTCGGTGCCCGTAGTGATATTTCCCCATTGATCACTGCCACCCATTTGCAGTAAACAGGCGTAGTGTTTGTGCAAATAATAAAAATCGTATCCCTGAATCAATTGGTAAGTAAACTCGGTAAACGACATCCCTTCGCCTTCGCCCGACAAGCGTTTCTTTACCGAATCTTTGGCCATCATGTAGTTTACAGTAATGCGTTTTCCTACTTCGCGGGCAAAATCGATGAAGGAAAAAGTCTTCATCCAATCGTAATTATTCACTAAAATGGGAGCATTCGGTCCTTGGGCATTGAAATCTAAAAACCGACCCAAAACTGCTTTAATGCCATTTACATTGTGGTTAAGTGTCGCTTCGTCCAGCAAATTGCGTTCGTCTGATTTTCCGGATGGATCGCCTATCATACCGGTAGCACCACCTACTAAAGCTATGGGTTTGTGGCCAAATTTTTGCAAATGCACCAACAAAATAATGGGCACTAAACTGCCAATGTGCAAGGAATCTGAAGTGGGATCAAACCCAATATAGGTAGGGGTTGATTCTTTGAGTAATTGTTCTTCTGTACCAGGCATCATGTCGTGCACTAAGCCACGCCATTGCAATTCTGCAATTAGGTTTTCCATTCGGTTAAGGATTTGCGCAAATATAGGTTTAATTGCATAATTTGAAAATGGAATTCGGGTAAAAAATAGGCCAAACTCGTTATCTTTACCGCATGATTTTAGTCACGGGTGCCACCGGTTTAGTAGGGGCTCATCTCCTGATCCATTTGCTTGAAAAAAAGCAAACGGTTCGTGCTATTTACCGCAACGCAACATCCATTTCAAAAACCAAAGTGCTTTTTGAAATGGAGCATAAACCTTCTTTGTTTGCGCAAATTGATTGGGTACAAGCCGACATCACCAATCTACCTCAATTGGAAATTGCCTTTCAAGAAATAACTCAAGTTTATCACTGCGCCGGCTTGATCTCGTTTGATCCCGCAGACGAAGAGCTGTTGCGTAAAATCAATATTGAAGGGACCGCCAATGTGGTAAACCTATGCTTGGCACACGGGGTAGAAAAACTTTGTTTTGTGAGTTCAATAGCAACTATTGGTGTTTCTCCTTTACCAACATTGCCTTGCGACGAAACCCATGAATGGAATCCAGAGTTGCCGCACACCGATTATGCCATATCCAAATACGGTGCCGAAATGGAAATTTGGCGCGGCTATCAAGAAGGGCTAGCGGTTGTGATTGTAAATCCTGGAGTGATTTTGGGTCCTTATTTTTGGGAATCGGGCAGCGGAGAATTGTTTGCCAAAGTGGCGCAAAAATTTCCGTTTTACAGCAGCGGCTCTACTGGTTTTATAAGCGTTTCTGATGTGGTGCAACCCATGATTCAACTCATGGAAAGTGCAATTTCTGGCGAACGATACATCTTGGTTTCCGAAAACAAAACCTATGAAGCTGTACTCAAAGAAATCGCCGCCGCCTTGAAATTTTCAATTCGATGGATGGTTACTCACAAGTGGATGATTGCCTTAGCATGGCGTGTGGAAGCATTGGTAGGAATTGTTTTTGGAAAAAAAAGAAGGCTAAGCAAACAATTGGCCCAAACTTTATTTGATTCTACGCAGTATTCGTCAGCAAAAATCTCAAAGGAGTTGGGTATTCGATTCAGCCCTGTCTCGCAGGTTATTCAGGAAATAGCAAGTGTATATCCCAAAATTTAATTTGCTTTAGATTTTTGATCTCCCGCTTTTAATACCGCCGCTTCGTATTTTTTCTTTTCGGCTTCTAGTAGCTGATTTACTTTTTCGAACATTTTTTTATACCGCACCATATCAGCCGCATAATAGTGGTTGTTTTGTGCAAATTGCAAACTGTCCACCTGGTATTTTTTTTGTATATATACGTAGGTATTTACCGAATAATCGTGGGTAGTATTCAAGCTGTAGGACTTGATGGCATCGATCACCGCCACATCATACAAAATTGAAATCATTTTGTCTTCGTCAATGAATTTTTCTGGTTTTTCAGGGCCGTTTGTACAAGCCCCAAGACTCATTGCTAGTGCAAATACTATTGAAATTTTTCTCATTTTACTTTCGGTCAAACAATAATCGTTTTCCTGCTTTAATTTCACTCACTTGGCCGTTGGCATAGGCCAAATGTCCGTTAACAAAGGTATGGGTAATTTTAGCTTTAAAAGTAGTTCCTTCAAAAGGCGACCAGCCGCAGTGGTATAAAATATTGTCTTTGCTCACTGTCCAAGGATCGTTTGGATGAACCAATACCAAATCGGCAAAATAGCCCGGTTTAATGAAACCTCTTTTTTCTATTTGAAACAAAATGGCCGGGTTGTGCGCCATTTTTTGTACCAATTTTTCTACTGTTATTTTACCTTGAAAATGGGCTTCTAGCATGGCCACCAAGGCGTGTTGAACCAAGGGTCCGCCAGAAGGGGCCTCAGTATACGGTTTGCTTTTTTCTTCGAGGGTATGTGGGGCATGATCGGTGGCAATCACATCGATGCGGTCGTCATTGAGTGCCTCCCACAATGCCTCGCGATCAGCGGCAGTTTTTACGGCAGGATTCCATTTGATGAAGTTGCCTTTGGCGGCATAGTCGTCATTGGTAAACCACAAATGATGCACACAGACTTCGGCGGTAATTTTCTTTTCTTGCAAAGGGATATCGTTGCGAAACAAACTCATTTCTTTTGCCGTCGACAAATGAAAAACATGCAAACGTGCTCCTGTTTTTTGGGCCAAGGCTACTGCTTTTGACGACGACAAATAACAAGCCTCTGTGCTACGTATCAAATGATGCGCGGTAACCGGAATGGCGTCGCCGTATTGTTCTTTGTATTGGGCCAAATTGGTTTTAATGGTGGTTTCGTCTTCGCAATGCACATCAATGATGAGCGGAGTTGACGAAAATATTTGCTCCAATACTTCGGGATTATCAACCAGCATATTGCCTGTAGAGGAGCCTAAAAACAATTTGATACCCGCTACGTTTTTAGGATTTGTTTTCAAGAGCTCTTCCAAATTATCATTGGTACCGCCCATCAAAAAAGAAAAATTGGCATAGGATTGTGTAGCAGCAATTTGGTATTTATCTTCGAGTAAATCTTGTGTTACCGCATTGGGAAAGGTATTGGGTTGCTCCATGTAGGAGGTAATTCCGCCGGCTACTGCAGCACGAGATTCTGAAGCAATGTTGCCTTTGTGGGTGAGTCCGGGTTCTCTAAAATGCACCTGATCATCGATAATACCCGGCAACAACCACAGGCCTGTGGCGTCAATAACTTGGGTATTTGCTGCCGGAACTATATTTTCTTGCACCGCGAGGATTTGATTGTTTTCTACCCATACATCGGCAACAAACGACTGGCCTTCGTTAAAAATAGTAGCGTTTTTGATGAGAAAATTAGGCATATTATAATCGATTTATGAGGTGGCGCAAGCGCAAGGATATTACACCAAAAATAGCTTCTTTGATGATGGCATTACTCATTTTGGATTGTCCTTTGGTGCGATCAGTAAAGATGATGGGCACTTCTTGAATGTGGAGTTTTTTTACATAAGCACGGTATTTCATTTCGATTTGAAAGGCATAACCAATAAATTTTATTTTCGATAAATCGATGGAGGACAAGGGGGTTCTTTTGTAGCAAATAAATCCCGCGGTGGCATCGTGGATGTGCATGCCCGTAATCCAACGCACATATACCGAAGCAAAATAAGACAATAACACCCGACTCAAGGGCCAATTGACCACATTTACACCCGTTACATAGCGCGAGCCAATGGCTACATCGGCGGTTCCAAAATGACAGGCTTCGTACAATTTAATCAAATCATGTGGATTGTGCGAAAAATCGGCATCCATTTCAAAAATATAGTCATACGAGCGTTGCAAAGACCAGCGAAATCCATGCACATAGGCCGTGCCCAAGCCCATTTTTTTTGGGCGTTCTTCTAAAAATAGTCGATTGGGAAATTCGTGTTGAAGGTCTTTAATTTTAGCTGCAGTTCCATCTGGAGAGCCATCGTCCACGAGCAACAAATCAAACGCATGCGGCAAAGTAAGCACCGTGCGAATCATGCTTTCGATATTTTCTATTTCGTTGTACGTGGGGATAATTACGATGCTATCGCTCATGGGCTAACTGAATGTGCGACCAAAAATAATCTTTTTATAGCAGTTGATTCCAAGTAAAAAGTTAATAAATGCCATCCACTAATAAAATAAAGCTATCCCGTGTCTAAGAAAAACAAGACGAACGGCCGTTTACGGAAAAATTCTGCTAATTTTGCGACCAATGATCGCAGCAACTTTACATCCTAGAGTCTTAGAATCCACAGATTGGACCACTTTTTTATTTGTATTGACGCTGGCATTGATAGCTGTTTGTAAATCGCTTTTCGAATCCCGATTTGCAGAATTTATGCGCCTCATCGTTTCTGATAAATACCTCAAAGTTTACCGAGATTCCTCCCACTTGTGGAGTGGTTTTACACTGCTTTTGTTTGCCATACAGATGCTTTCCTTTGCTTTTTTTATTCAATTAGTAGGCAGTCAATACGGATATACAACCAAAACTAATGGTCTAGTATACATTCAAATTATCACTTACCTCAGCGTGTTTGTCTTGAGCAAATATTTAATTGACAAAATTATCGGAACCGCTTTTTCTATGGAAGAATTTTCCGAGCAATTTAATTTGCAAAAAGCCAGTTACCGAAGCTACATTGCCATGCTGCTTTTTCCCATAAATGTGGTGTTGTATTATAACTCAGCTGTCCCAAATTTTGTTTTTAACACCCTGATTTTTGTGATTTTAGGAATTAACCTCATTACCTATCTGGCAACATTAAAAAATTATCAAAATTTGCTCCTAGGCAAGTTGTTTTATTTTATTTTATATCTTTGCGCACTTGAAATAGCCCCTTACTATTTCATGTATTATTGGTTTACAAAAAGATAGCAATACAGAACATGGCACAAATGAAAGTGAAGACAATTTTGGTGTCGCAACCAGAGCCTAAGGTAGAGAACTCTCCCTACTTTGATTTGCAACAAAAGCATAAAATTAAAATTGATTTCAGACCTTTTATCCACGTAGAAGGTGTAAACGCAAAAGATGTTCGTCTGCAAAAAATTGACCTCAACAACTACACGGCAATCATTTTGACGAGCCGTAATGCGGTAGATCATTATTTTAGAGTTGCCGAAGAAATGCGCTACAAAATTCCCGAAGGACTCAAGTACTTTTGTCAATCAGAAGCCATTGCGTTTTACTTGCAGAAATATGTGGTGTACCGCAAACGAAAAATTTATGTGGGTCAAAAAGATTTTGCTGATTTGTCTCCCTTGATTAAAAAATACAAAGACGAAAAGTTCTTGTTGCCAGCCTCTGATCAATTGAATGCCGATGCGCCGCAAACGCTTAATAATTTAAAAGTCAACTGGACACAAGGCACATTTTACAAAACCGTACAAAGCGACTTGTCTGATCTAGCCGATGTATACTATGATGTATTGGCGTTTTTCAGTCCAACAGGAATTAAATCCTTGTTTATGAACTTCCCCGACTTTAAACAAAATGAAACCCGAATTGCGGTATTTGGAAGCACCACACAAAAAGAAGCTTTAGAACACGGATTGCGGATTGATATATTGGCGCCAACGCCAGAGACACCTTCTATGACAATGGCTCTAGACAAATACATTACCGAAGCCAATAAAGGAAAATAAGTTTCCAATTGTACTATAAAAAAAGAGTCGCTAGTTTAGCGACTCTTTTTTTTACAGGTGTGGCCCCGCCTCAAGCAATCGATGGCCTTCGGGAGTGTCGGTATATTGTTGGAAGTTTTTTATAAACAACCCGGCTAATTCTGTAGCTTTTTCGTTCCAAACTTTAGCATCATCATAGGTTTTTCTGGGGTCAAGTATTCCGCTCGAAACCTCTTCTAATTCTGCAGGAATTTGAAAATTAAATACCGGTAAGACATGCATGGGCGCATGATCTATAGACCCATCTAAGATTCGGTCAATAATGGCGCGGGTGTCTTTAATAGAAATTCGTTTGCCCGAACCGTTCCAGCCAGTGTTTACCATATAGGCTTGCGCTTGGTGCTGTTCCATTTTTTTTACTAATTCTTCGGCATATTTTGTAGGGTGCAACGACAAAAAGGCCTTGCCAAAACAAGCCGAAAAAGTAGGCTCTGGTTTGGTTACTCCGCGTTCTGTACCCGCCAATTTGGCCGTGAATCCCGACAAGAAATAATACTTGGTTTGCTCCGGAGACAATTTGGCTACTGGAGGCATTACGCCAAACGCATCGGCAGTAAGAAATATAACTTTATTGGCATGACCTGCCTTAGAAACTGGTTTAACTATATTGTGAATGTGATTGATCGGATAGGAAACCCGTGTATTTTGAGTAACCGATCCGTCAGCAAAATCTATTTTTCCATTGGCGTCAACGGTAACATTTTCTAATAAGGCATCGCGTTTGATGGCTTGGTAAATATCGGGTTCGTTAATTGGACTTAAATCGATGGTTTTGGCATAACAGCCGCCTTCAAAATTAAAGACGCCTTCGTTGTCCCAACCGTGCTCGTCGTCGCCAATTAACTCGCGCTTTGGATCGGTAGACAAGGTGGTTTTTCCTGTGCCCGAAAGTCCAAAAAAGATGGCCACATCATTGGCTGAACCTTTGTTGGCAGAACAATGCATGGAGGCAATTCCACGCAAAGGCAAGTAATAATTCATCATCGAGAACAAGCCTTTTTTCATTTCGCCACCATACCAGGTACCGCCAATCAACTGAATTTTTTCGGTGAGGTTAAACGCCACATACACTTCTGAGTTCAAACCGTGCGCTGCAAAATCTTTGAATCCGCTTTTGGACGCGTTCATCACCACAAAATCAGGTTCGCCAAACTCGGCCAATTCGGCTTCAGTAGGACGAATAAACATATTGGTTACAAAATGCGCCTGCCAAGCTACTTCCATGATGAAGCGTACTTTGAGGCGAGTATTTGCGTTTGCTCCGCAAAAGGCGTCTACTACATAGAGTTTTTTGTTTGACAATTGCTCAACCGTACTTGCTTTCAAAGCAGTCCAAGTGTTTTGCGAAATGGGTTTATTGTCGTTGGGTGCTTTTTCTGACGGCCACCAAATGGTATCCTCAGTGATTGCGTCTTTTACAATGTATTTGTCTTTGGGTGATCGGCCGGTAAAAATTCCCGTCATTACATTTACCGCTCCCAATTCGGTGAGTTGACCTTTTTCGAAGCCAACTAATTGATCGTTAAGTTCTTCTTGGAATAAAAAATCGTAGGTAGGGTTGTGGTAAATTTCGATTGCATTTTCGATGCCATAGTCGGCCAACGAAATCGATTTCGTAACAGAGTCGTATTTGTCCATATACGTGGGTTTGTGATTGCTATTTTATTTCGATTACAAAAGTAAAAATTAAATAGTTTACGTCACTACAAAAAATGAGTTATTCGTTTTTTTTCTTGTAAACGCTTATAAACAGTACAATCCAAGCACTAATGAGTAAGGCTCCGCCAAGGGGAGTTACCCATCCAACTGGCGAAAAATCAATTCCGGTAATTCCCGAAGTAGCGAGCAAATAGATGGAACCTGAAAAAAACAACACGCCAAAACGTGTCATGGAAAAAATTTGTTTTTTTTGCGCATCATCCACCAAGGAACTTGTAGCTACAAACAACAAAAACAGCGCGTGATACAGTTGGTAACGCACCCCAGTTTCAAAGGAAACTAAGGCTTCGGGAGTTAAAACTTTTTTGAGGGCGTGGGCGCCAAAAGCACCTAAAATAATTGCCACTAACCCAAAAATTGTTGCGGTCAAGGTGATTTTTCGTTCCATTTTGTGATTGTATATACTAATTTTCAAAAATAGGAGTTATGTTGGTACTAATTCTAATTCACAATGAAAAAGTTACTTTTACTAGTACTACTCGGGAGCCAATGGTTGGCTTCAGCACAAAAAAGTTCAATCCCGGTGGGCGAACAATTCACGTATACCGCTTCTTATAACATGGCTGGACTCATGACCCAATTGGCACAAGTTACCTTAAGTACTGAAATGGTGAGCACGTCGACAAAAAATCTGCTTCACCTCAGTTGTGAAGCCGCCACCTATAGCAAATGGGACTCTTTTTTCAAAATTCGTGACAGCTATGAATCCTACGTTGATCCGGTTTCGCTGAAACCCAGTTTATATAAGCGCGATATTTTTGAAGGCGGATACACCAAAAAAGAAAAGTATCTGTTTCAGAAAGACGGAAAAAGTATTGCCAGTACAGTCTTGAAGAAAAAAAAGCCAGAAACGAAAGCCACATTTGCCATCAAATTAGGCACCCAAGACATTGTTTCGCTCATTTACAAATTGAGAACAATCGATTTTGCGCACCAAACCAAGCAACAAATTACGCGCTTTACTGCCGTATTTGACGAAAAAGAACTGGGCGTTTCGGTAAAATACTTGGGAACCGAGCGCATAAATGCTGGGGTGTTAGGAGAAAAACTATGTTATAAAATTTCGATTGGTGCACAAACATCTGCGCTGCGTGGTACCGATAAAAACCTCATTTGGCTCACCGCCGACACCCAAAAAGTGCCTGGTTTAATCCGATTTAGCATACCCGTTGGTACCGGCCAATTACTACTCACTAAAATGACTAAAAATTAAATTTATATGCGTAAAATTGCTCTTATTTTTGCTTTTGTATTTAGCGCGTTAAGCGTATTGTTTAGTATACTTCCCATGGGAACTATTGGGCTCATCCCGGTTGGGTTGGGTTTATTTTTTAGCGGATTGGCTTGGGTAAAATCGGCACCTGCGCAAAAGAAAGTGCCTGTAATTTTGTTTTTAATTTCGAGTGCTATCCTGCTTTTTATCGTGGCGCGAAGTTTTATTCCCGACGAAGTTGCGCCCGACAAACAATTTGAACAGCGCAAAAAAATCAACAAGAAACAAGATTTGGAAGATTTAGAAAACCTCTAACTGTGACTGAATTTTGATTTTTTTCGACAGATTTTTTTAACCGACACAAATTGATACCTTTGGGCGTTAATAGACCGGTAGAACATGAGAAAAATCCTTATTATTGGTGCTGGCCGCTCGGCAACTTCCTTAATTCAATACTTAATTGACAAGGCAGAATCTGAACAATTGCAGCTATTTATCGCCGATTTATCCCTGGAATTGGCCCAACAAAAAACCAAAAATCAGGCCCATACAACCGCCTTGGCCCTAGACATTTTTAATGCCGAAGATCGTGCAGCTGCCATTCAACAAGTTGATTTAGTGATTTCGATGTTGCCGGCACACTTGCATATTGAAGTGGCCAAGGATTGCCTTGCCTATAAAAAACACTTGGTAACCGCTTCCTATATTAGTGCGGCGATGCAGGAGCTTGATCAAGAAGTTAAAGCCAACAAGTTGATTTTCATGAATGAAATAGGCCTCGACCCTGGTATTGACCACATGAGTGCGATGAAAGTCATTGATGAAATTCGGGAACAAGGCGGAAAAATGCTGCTGTTTGAATCCTTTTGCGGGGGCTTAGTGGCGCCCGAATCAGACACCAATTTGTGGAATTACAAATTTACTTGGGCACCCCGCAATGTGGTGTTGGCCGGACAAGGTGGTGCCGCCAAATTTATTCAAGAAGGAAAATACAAGTACATCCCGTATCATAAATTGTTTCGCCGCACCGAATTTTTACACGTAGAAGGGTATGGCAAATTTGAAGCTTACGCCAACCGAGATTCCCTAAAATACCGCTCGGTTTATGGGTTAGAAGATGTGTTAACTTTATACCGTGGCACCATTCGTAGAGTAGGATATTCTAAAGCTTGGAATATGTTTGTACAGCTAGGCATGACTGATGATTCGTATATATTAGACGATTCCGAGCACTTGAGTTACCGCGAATTCACCAACTTGTTTTTGCCCTATCATCCCACCGATTCAGTCGAAATTAAAATGCGCTTGCAATTGGGCATCGAACAAGACGACAGCATGTGGGACAAATTGGTTGAATTGGACATCTTTAATCCGACCAAAAAAGTAGGTCTTAAAAACGCTACACCGGCTCAAATTCTAGAAAAAATTCTCTCCGATCAATGGACGTTGGCACCACAAGACAAAGACATGATTGTGATGTACCACAAATTTGGGTACGAACTCCACGGCCAACAAAAACAAATCGATTCCAAAATGGTGTGTTTGGGCGACGATCAACTGTATACGGCTATGGCCAAAACCGTTGGGCTTCCGGTTGCCATGGCGGCTTTACTCATTTTGAACGGCAAAATCACTACGCCTGGCGTTCAATTGCCTATGCGCAAAGAAGTCTATGAACCCCTATTGCAAGAATTAGAACAATACGGCATTCATTTTGTAGAATCTGAAATTCCGTATGTAGGCTATAATCCCGACAAAGTAGTGGTTGCCTAAACAGACATTAGATTGCAATAAAAAAGGGAGTGTTACGCTCCCTTTTCTCTTTTATTTTCGATTCAAATAAATCATCACATAATAAATCAAGGTTCCCACCGAACCAATTGCAGCTACCACATAAGTACGGGCGGCCCATTTTAAAGCGTCAGCGGCGCCTTCGTGTTCTTGTGGCGTAACCACTTGACTTTTTTCTAACCAAGCCAAGGCACGATTACTCGCATCATATTCTACCGGCAAAGTAATTACCGAAAAAATCGTGGTGGCAGCAAAGAGCAAAATCCCAATCAAAAGCAATTGGGGAAAGGTTCCCACCAGTAGAATGCCGGCTAATAAAACCCATTGTACATAATTGGAGGCCACCGAAACGATCGGCACCAATTGCGAACGCAACGTAAGCATCGAATAGGCAACGGCATGTTGCACGGCGTGTCCACATTCGTGTGCAGCAACCGCAGCCGCAGCCGCATTGCGTTGGTTATATACACCTTCACTCAAATTCACGGTTTTGTCAGCGGGGTTGTAGTGGTCGGTGAGTTGACCGGGTGTCGAGATGACACGCACATCAGTAATCCCGTGATCGGCCAACATTTTTTCGGCAATCTCGGCACCGCTCATGCCGTTTTGCAAATGCAATTTAGAATAGGTTTCAAATTTGCTTTTCAGTTTGTTGCTCACGAGCCAGCTGGCCAACATGATTCCAATTAGTAGTACAAACATAATTTCTGTATTAAAAGTTAGTATTCCTTCCCGTACAAATTACAGGCCATTTTTCGGAAACTGAATTCAACTGCATTTTTGTCAGTTTAGCCCACCAAATTGATAATTTTTCCGGGGACGATAATTACTTTGTTGGGCACACGACCTTCCAATTGTTTTTGGGTGCGTTCGTCGGCCATGACAATTTCTTCTATTTGGGCCGCGGTCAAATCAAGTGGCAAGGTGAGTGTGAATCGCATTTTGCCATTGAACGAAACCGGGTAATCTTTTTCACTTTCTACCAAATACAGGGCGTCAAATACAGGAAAAGGAACTTCCGAAATGGATCCCGAATGACCCAATACACTCCATAATTCTTCGGCAATATGCGGGGCATAAGGCGAAATCAACACCGCCAACGGCTCCAAGATGCCGCGTTCGTGGCAATTTTGCGCCGACAATTCGTTGACGCAAATCATAAACTGACTCACCGAGGTGTTGAACGAGAAATTCTCGATGTCTTCGGTCACTTTCTTGATGGTTTTGTGCAGCGATTTCCAACTTTCTTTGCTGGGTTCTTGTGCAGTGACTAATAAACCGTTCTCGTCAAAATACAAGCGACATAACTTTTTCAAAAAGCCAAATACTCCTGTAATTCCAGCTGTATTCCAGGGCTTAGCTTGTTCTAAAGGTCCCAAAAACATTTCGTACAGTCGCAAAGTGTCAGCGCCATATTCCTGGCAAATATCATCGGGATTCACCACGTTGTATTTGGATTTAGACATTTTTTCAACCTCGCGTCCCACGATAAATTTGCCGTTTTCGAGCACAAACTCTGCGTCTTTATACTCGGTGTACAAGGGATGCACTTTGAATTTTTCGAGATCTAATTCGTTGGTGATGTCATTGATGCAGGCCAAATCAACGTGTATGGGCTGCACTTTTTTATCGGCAATCAGGCCTTTGGAGTAGAGCGTTTTGGCATCTTCGCTGCGGTATACAAAGGCACTCATGCCCAAAATCATACCTTGGTTGATCAGTTTTTTAAAGGGCTCCTCGGTTGGCGCGTAGCCCAAATCTTTCAAAAATTTATTCCAAAAGCGGGAATACAGCAAATGTCCGGTCGCGTGTTCGCTTCCGCCAATGTACAAATCAACGTTTCGCCAATACTGCAAGGCTTCCTGGCTGGCAAATTCACTTTGGTTTTGCGCATCCATATAGCGCATCCAATACCACGAACTGCCTGCCCATCCCGGCATCGTATTTAGTTCGAGAGGAAACACCGTCTTGTGGTCTATCCACTCACAACCCACAACAGACAGCTTCTCAATATCCCAAGCCCAAGTAGTTGCGTTTCCTAATGGTGGTTGTCCGTCTTCGGTGGGTAAATAGTTGTCTACTTCGGGAAGTATGATAGGCAAATGCTCGGCAGCAATCATCTGTGGCAAACCGTTCACGTAATATACCGGAAAAGGCTCGCCCCAATAGCGTTGACGCGAAAATACGGCATCGCGCAAGCGGTAATTTACTTTGGCTTTCCCAGCCCCTATTTTTTCTAATTCGGAAATTGCTTTTTGGGTTCCCAACTTGTAATCCGAGCCGTTTAAGAAATCGGAGTTTACCAATTCAAATCCTGCTTTTTCGGCATAGGCTGCTTGGGAAATGTCTTGATTAAAAATATTTTTGATTTCGGGCATGCCGTTTTGGCCTTTAAAATGGTGGGCAAAGGCATAATCGCGTTCGTCTCCACAGGGCACCGCCATCACTGCGCCGGTTCCGTAGCCCGCCAACACATAGTCGCCTATCCAAACCGGAATGGGCGCTTTGGTAAACGGATGCTCGGCATAAGCCCCAGTAAATACTCCCGAAATGGTTTTTACATCGGCCATGCGCTCGCGCTCGGAACGTTTGGCGGTGGCTTGAACATAGGCTTCTACTGCTGCTTTTTGCTCGGGCGAAGTAATTTGTGCCACCAATTCGTGCTCGGGCGCCAAGGTCATAAAGGTTACGCCAAAAATAGTATCCGGTCTGGTTGTAAATACTTCAATGGACAACTTGAAACCTGAAACCTGAAACAAAATTGACGCTCCCACCGATTTTCCAATCCAATTGCGTTGGGCTTCTTTAATGGATTCGCTCCAATCAATGCTGTCTAATCCTTGCAATAAGCGTTCGGCATAGGCTGAAATGCGCATCGACCATTGGGTCATTTTTTTGCGAATCACCGGGTGACCTCCGCGCTCGGAAACCCCATTGATAATTTCGTCATTGGCCAACACGGTTCCCAATGCGGGGCACCAGTTTACTTCGGTTTCAGCCAAATAAGTAAGACGGTATTGCAGCAATATTTTTTGTTGGGCCGAATCGTCCAATGCCATCCATTCCTGTGCAGAAAAAGTAGGGATTTGTTCGTCGCAAACGGCATTTATTTTGGAATTTCCTGTCTGTTCAAACTGGGCGATCAAGCTCGAAATGGGTTCGGCTTTGTCGCTGGTTTTGTTGTACCAGGAATTGTACAATTGGATAAAAATCCACTGCGTATGCTTGTAATAATCGGGGTTTGAGGTACGAACTTCGCGTTCCCAATCAAAAGAGAATCCAATTTTGTCGAGTTGTTCGCGGTAACGAGCAATGTTTTCTCGCGTGGTATTCTCAGGATGTTGACCCGTTTGAATGGCATATTGTTCGGCGGGCAATCCAAAGGAATCGTATCCTTGCGGATGCAACACATTAAATCCGTTGTGGCGTTTGTATCGGGCCACAATATCTGAGGCAATATAGCCCAACGGATGTCCTACATGCAAGCCTGCTCCCGAAGGGTAAGGAAACATATCCAACACATAATATTTGGGTTTTTCCGAGGCTGTTGTGGCGGCAAAAGTGCGGTGTTTTGCCCAGTATTTTTGCCATTTGGCCTCGATTTCGGTTGGATTGTATTTCATCAGGATGCGTTTAGGTGAGCAAATTTACGTTTATTGTACGAAAGTCAAAACTTTGAACGTTATAAACTAAATTTAACCAATTTCTTTATTATTTTTACCCCCATAATTTGTATTCCATATGAGTTCTTCCTTCGAAAAATTTCAAAAACGCCGACTAATTTCTTCCTACGTTTCTGTTGTATTTAGTATGTTTTTGGTACTATTTCTGTTGGGGCTTTTGGGCTTGTTTATCTTAAATTCCAAAAAATTGGCCGATGATTTTAAAGAAGAAATTGCCATGACGGTATTCTTTAAAAACGAAGCCACCGATACGGTTTTTACCGCATTCAAAAACGAGTTAAAAACCTCCAAGTTTGTCAAATCCAGCGTGTATGTGACCAAAGAACAGGCCGCCAAAATGCACACGGATATTATTGGCGAAGATTTCATGACTTTTTTGGGGGCCAATCCCTTGCAAAATTCTTTTGACATTCACTTAAAAGCAGATTACATCAACGCGGAGAATATTCGTAAAATTGAAAATCATTTTCGCACAAACGAAATGGTTTCAGACATTGTTTACGACAAACAACTCGTCAATTTAGTAAACGACAACATCAAGAAAGTGAGTTTATGGATCCTTATTATTAGTGGCTTTTTGGCTTTGGTAGCTGTGGTGCTCATCAACAGCTCGATGCGATTGTCCATTTATGCCAACCGATTCATCATCAAAACCATGCAGATGGTGGGTGCAACCAAGTCGTTTATTCGCAAGCCGTTTATTTGGCGCAGTGTAAAATTGGGATTGGCAGGAGCCGTTTGCGCGGTAATTGCGCTACTTGTTTGTATACTATACATAGACGGCAATTATCCCAACTTGGGCATTTTAGAAAATCCACTTGCCGTGTGCATTGTGTTATTTAGTGTGCTGGCCCTAGGTGTACTCATTACTTGGCTCAGCACTTATTTTGCTACTCAACGTTATTTGAATTTACGAACCGACGATTTATACTAATCGATTTCTTAGTGATATGAAAACGCAAAAAACCGAAGCCCCAAAGACCAAAGCCGTTTCTGCTGAAGCCAAAGCAGAATTTCTTTTTGAAAAAACGAATTACCTACTACTCTTGCTTGGTATCGCGGTAATTGTCATCGGTTTTTTATTGATGATAGGCGGCGGAAGTACTGACCCAAAAGTATTTAATGAAGCCATCTTTAACTTTCAACGCATCCGATTAGCTCCCACAGTTGTTTTGGTGGGATTTGGCATCACTGTTTTTGCGATTTTAAAGAACCCGAAAAACAGTTAGATGACTACACTAGAAGCTATTGTACTTGCCGTCATAGAAGGCATTACCGAGTTTTTACCCATCTCTTCTACTGGCCACATGATTATAGCCAGTTCTTTTTTTGGCATTGCCCATGAAGAGTTTACCAAATTATTTACCATCGTCATTCAATTGGGCGCAATCCTTTCGGTGGTTGCATTATATTTTAAACGCTTTTTTCAGTCGTTTGACTTCTATATTAAGTTGTTTATTGCCTTTATCCCGGCTGTAATTTTTGGCTTGTTGTTTAGCAAAAAAATTGATGCCTTGCTAGAAAATCCAGTAACCGTTGCAATTTCTCTTTTGCTTGGGGGTATTTTGTTGCTCAAAGTAGACGACTGGTTTTCGGGATCTAGCCGTACTGAAATAACGTATAAAACCGCCTTAAAAATTGGGGTATTTCAATGCTTGGCCATGATACCTGGCGTATCTCGGAGTGGCGCAAGTATTGTGGGTGGAATGTCACAAAAACTCAATCGAACTGCTGCAGCCGAATTCTCATTTTTCTTGGCCGTTCCTACCATGTTGGGCGCCACGGTAAAAAAATGCTATGATTTTTACAAAGCAGGCTACGTGCTCACCGAGCAAGAAACCAACCTGCTAATTATTGGAAATATTGTGGCATTTATTGTAGCCCTTTTGGCTATAAAAAGTTTCATTGGATTCCTAACTAAAAATGGATTTAAGGTCTTTGGCTACTACCGCATTGCCATTGGCATTGCCTTATTGTTGATCCACTTCTTTATTCATCCCCTTACCATTATTTAATGGAAGCCGATGATTTTTTGACTGGTCAAGTCATTCTGGTTGATAAACCCCTGCAGTGGTCTTCTTTCCAAGCGGTTAACAAACTCAAGTATTTACTGAAACGCCGTTTTGATTTACCTAAGAAATTTAAAATAGGTCATGCCGGCACACTCGATCCGTTGGCTTCGGGCTTGCTAATTGTTTGCACAGGGAAATTCACCAAACAAATCACAGCTATTCAGGCACAAGCCAAAGAATATACCGGCACCTTTTGCATTGGTGCCACGACGCCTTCGTATGATTTAGAAACCGAAATCGATGCCCAGTTTGACATTGACCACATAAGTGAGCAGACAATTGAAGCCGCGCGATTGCAATTCTTGGGCGAAATTGACCAAATTCCGCCGGTATTTTCGGCCATAAAAAAAGACGGCAAACGGTTGTATGAACATGCGCGTGCGGGGGAAATGGTAGAAATTGCCTCCCGCAAAACTACGATTTACGAATTTGAATTCACCCGAATTGCCTTACCCGAACTTGATTTTCGAGTGGTGTGTAGCAAAGGCACCTATATTCGTTCGTTGGCTTATGATTTTGGAAAAGCCCTCTCGAGTGGCGCGCACCTCACAAGCTTGCGCCGCACCAAAATTGGAGCATATGCCGTAGATAATGCCTTGACTATTCCAGATTTTGAAGCGAAGTGGAAAGTACTTGATGCATAAGCGCCACGATTTCGTGTTGAATTTCTACTCCTTTATCGCGAAAATACCACAGCTGTAAGTCGGCTTTGGCCGTTTCATCCACAATTCCGTGCTCTTTTTTGTAATTGGCAATCAGGTTAACAGCCCCTTGTGGACGTGGACCCCATTGGCCCAAAAGAATATGGTTTTCTGGATCGATAACCAATAGTTTAGGCATGGCTTTGGCGCCATGGGTAAGCACTCGTTGCATGAGGCCGTCATTTTCGTCCCGAAACGCCAATTTAAAATCAATATTGGGATTGCCCTGTGCCATTTTATTCAATACGGGCAATACTTGAGCTCCATCGGCACACCAGCCTTCGGTGAGTACCAGCCACAAATATTTTTTGTCCAATTGCGCAAGAGCTGATGGGGTTTCTGTGGTGAGTTGTGTGGTTTTATCCAGTCGATTCATACGGGCTTCGTTGAGTTCGGTATAGTGCAAAAAAGCCTACGATTGTTCATGGCCGGTAACTTTTCCGGCTAAAAATTGATTTTTAACTACTGTACGATAGGCTTCGTAACCAAAAAACAGAATATCGCTATATTTGCACAACTCAATGTAAAAGTAAAATGAAGTACAAAAGAATTCTACTCAAGTTAAGTGGTGAAGCCTTAATGGGCGATAAGCAATACGGTATTGACCCTGCTCGTCTGTCTGAATATGCCGATGAAATCAAAAAAATACACGACAAAGGAGTGGAAATTGCGATCGTAATTGGCGGCGGAAATATTTTTCGGGGAGTGGCTGGTGCAAGCAGCGGAATGGATCGGGTGCAAGGAGATTATATGGGCATGTTGGCCACCGTCGTCAACGGCATGGCCTTACAAGGTGCCTTAGAAAGTCGTGGAATGCTCACCCGTTTGCAAACCGCACTAAAAATTGAAGCCATCGCCGAGCCCTACATCAAACGAAGAGCCGTGCGCCATTTAGAAAAAGGACGCATTGTGATTTTTGGAGCAGGAACGGGTAACCCCTACTTCACAACAGACACTGCTGCGGTATTGCGGGGAGTTGAAATTAATGCCGATGTAATCTTAAAAGGCACCCGTGTAGATGGTATTTACAGCGCTGACCCAGAAAAAGATCCTTTAGCCACCAAATTTGATTTTATTTCATTTGAAGATGTATTAAAGAAAGGGTTAAACGTAATGGACACGACTGCCTTTACCTTGAGTCAAGAAAATAAATTGCCTATTTTGGTGTTTGACATGAACAAAAAAGGAAACTTAGAAAAAATTTGCAACGGCGAAAACATTGGTACCGTAGTTCATATTGGCTAAGTAAATACTATAGATTAACTAGAATTCCCATGACAGAAGAAATTGATTTTATTTTAGAAAGTACCGAAGAATCGATGAATGGTTCTATCGCACATTTAGAAAAATCCTTTTTAAACATTCGAGCTGGTAAAGCAAGTCCGCAAATGCTGGGGAGTGTTTTTGTTGATTATTACGGTGCACAAACTCCGTTGTCGCAAGTGGCCAATATCAATTCGCCCGATGCCCGCACCCTGACTATTCAGCCCTACGAAAAAAGCATGTTGAATCCGATTGAGAAAGCGATTCTTATTGCCAATTTGGGATTTAACCCCATGAACAATGGCGATTTGGTAATTATTAGTGTGCCGCCACTCACCGAAGAACGCCGCAGGGATTTAGTAAAACAAGCTAAAATCGAATCGGAAGATGCCAAAATTGGAATTCGAAATGTGCGTAAAGACGCCAATACCGACATCAAAAAATTAGAAAAAGAAGGCACCGCCGAAGATTTTTGTAAAAAAGCAGAAGACGAGGTGCAAAACTTAACCAATGCGTTTATAAAAAAAGTAGACGAATTGTTGTCGGCAAAAGAAGCCGAAATCATGAAAGTCTAAGGCGGTAGCCAATACGGATTACACCGTCTCTTGAGTGAATACTACTTAGAGGCGGTTTTTTAATGAACTCACGATCTGCTTATGAGCTTGTTTGGTAGAACTTTTTTGCTGTGTTGGATGTTTATGCTATCCTATTGGATGCAGGCACAACAGCATTTTACCGGACAGATTAAAGATATAGTCACCCTAAAGCCCATTGGCTTAGCTACCTTGGTTCACGAGGAAGTGCACTACTCCTTTTCCGACAGTTATGGTTTTTTTGATTTGGTGAGCGCCGACAAATCGGTGTTGCACATTCGAGCCAAAGGGTACCAAGATCAAGAGATTACATTGAATGCCTCGCAAAAATTTTACACAATTTTACTCTCGCCCCAGCCAAACCAAGCAGCCGCAAATACGACCGGAACAGCCATTATGCAGCAAGCCATTCGGGCAAAAAACCAAAACAATCCCTTTGTAAAAATACCAGCCTTTGACTGCAAAGCCTACAACAAATTGACCATAACGGCAAATCCTGATTCCATAGAAGGGCGTATAGAAACCCTACTGAAGCGAACTATTTTTGGCAAAATGGTCATTAAAACCGATTCGAGTGATTACGAATTTAAAAAGTTCATTAGCAAGCAACACTTATTCCTCACCGAGAAAGTTTCGACCTATCAATACGCAAGCAATATGTTTAAAGAAACCATATTGGGGTATAAAATGGCGGGGTTTAATCAACCGATTTACGAGTTTGTTTCGTTGCAATTGCAGTCCTATTCCATTTATGACCCGTATTATGTTTTGTTGCAAAAAAAATACTGGAGTCCTTTATCCGATGAGGCTATCGCGCAGTACAACTTTGAATTGATCGATCAGATTAGTCTGCAAAATAGACCGGTTTATGTGGTTTATTTTAAAAGTAAAGTCAAAAACAAGGACTTAGAAGGGCTGTTGTATATTGATGAATCAAGTTATGCCGTGGCCAAAGCGGTAACCTTTGTAAACAAAGCGCTACAACTGCATGCGCTGCACGAATACAGGTATAATGAAAGCCAAAACCTCTGGCTGCCCGAAAGTCAAAAATTTAAACTGAGCAAAGGGAAAAAAAATGGAAGTCTCTCCTTCTTGGGGCAAACCTTGGTGTTTGATCCGTTAGACGGGAGTATGTCTCAAACCCGACAAAAAGTGGCCTCTGATTTTACCTATTTACTGGCCGAAACTCAGTTTTTTGACTTTAACTTTCAAGCTGGGCCCCCTTTGCGTAATTCGTTTATCAAAATTGAGATGAAACGTGATGCAGAAATGAAGCCTGAATTATTCTGGGAAAAGTACCGCAAAGACAGTTTAGATTTTCGCATGCCCTTAACCTATTTGGGCTTGGACAGTATAGGCCGAAAAGTGAAGCTGGAAAAGAGGTTGCGATTGGCCAGAAAACTGTTGGTAGGCTATGTGCCCTATGGTCCTGTCGATGTTGATTTGCGGTATTTTTTGCGCTACAACAATTACGAAGGATTTCGCATGGGCATGGGCGGAAAAACCAACGAGTCCTTCTCAAAAATAATGCAATTTAACGGCTATACGGGCTATGGAACCAAAGATGGCGCCTTTAAGTACAGCATTGGAACTGCTGCACGTTTGGGTGATTTTTCCTCTACCTGGCTGGGTGTTTCCTATACCGATGATGTACAAGAAATAGCCAGCACCTCCTTTGTGATTGACAAAATTCCCTTCCGCATTTACAACCCCAGACCCATTAATATTAGTACTTTTTATAATTACAACAGTTGGCGGGGCTACATAGAAACTAAACTTTTTCCGCGAACAGAGAGTGTGTGGCAGCTCACGCAAAGTTATATCGATCCCAAATTTGATTATTTGTACACGGTAAATGGCAAAGCCTATGAAAATTATCAGATGACAACGGCAACAGCCTCAATTCAGTGGAACCCATTTAGTGAATATTTGCAAACCCCTAAAAACCGGATTGAAATAGAAACAGGTTACCCAAAATTTACCTTTCAGTTCACCCGCACGCTTCCCCAATTTGCTAAAAATGATTTTGATTTTGCCAAATTTGATTTCCGTTTGGAATACGAAAAACAGTTTCTCAACAACCAACTTAGTAGTGTCTTAGTTGAAACCGGCTATGCGGTTGGCAATGTGCCGCTCACACACTTGTACAATACCTCGCCAAACAACATTAGTAAAACCAAGATTATGCAACGTTTTACAGTAGCCGCCAAAAACAGTTTTGAAACGATGTTTTACAACGAATTTTTCTCGAGCAAATACCTCACCCTACAACTCAAACACAGTTTTCAAAAATTGGAATTGTCCAAATCTATTACGCCTACCTTGGTGTTGGTAACACGAACTGCTCTTGGAAATATGGATAAACCCTCACAACACATCGGTTTTGTATACAAAACACTCGACAAGGGCTACCTGGAATCGGGGGTAGAAATAAACAACTTAGTGGGCACCTTGGGCTTGAATTTCTTTTACCGCTACGGGGCCAATAGCTTACCCGATTTAGAAGATAATATTTCGGTAAAATTCAGCTTTATACTAGACTTAGGTCTTTAAGGCTTGATGATGAGCACCGACGGAATATTACTGAGCCAAGTGCTTTGCGAGGCGACCAATTTTTTCCAACTGTCTAAGCTAATTACCAACAAATCCTGCTTGCCTAAAAATTCTTTGTCCAAGATTCGTTCGTTCATCAAACTTAAATGAGCCGGATATTCTTGTTCTAAGGTTGACAAAGCACTCTCCAATAAAAAGTTACTTTGCACAATGGCATTACTCGCCAATACAGCTACTTTGGAATCGTTGTTGCTTATTAATTTTTGACAAAAATCGATCAAAAACGTATCCTCAGCGCTAAAAATAGGCACCAATACACGGTCTACTTTTTGCAGGTTTTTATCAATAAAAATACCCAACGGCATTTGTGTTCGGGTGATAATTTGACGGGTGCGTTCGTCAAACGGAGAGTTTTCAAACAAGCCTTCTTTGCCCGTAAATTTATCAATCAAACGATCGGGATTGATGATGCGGGTGGTAAAACCAAGCACTTTTCCCAACAAAGTTCCATCAAAGATTGATTTCCCTAAGCCCACTAAAAGCAAATCGTAATGTCCTTCTTCGGCAATCTCCGTGATGTCTGTTTCTACATCGACAGTGGCTTTAAAAAAGGTATTGATTTCTTGCTTAAGATTTTTTGCTTCCTCTAAAACGGGTGCAAAACGCATTTTTTCATACTCTTCCATATTAAAAGAATGCAACTCGTCACTCAGAGATAAATGCATGGCTGTAATGCTCGCTTCGCCTTTAGGCTTGCCCGACAAACTTGAAGCAATACGCAGCAAGCCCTTTGCTTTTTCGCTGTTGCCAAACGCAACCAAAATTCGGTATTTGGAATTTCCAGATTTTTCCTCGGCTGGCGAAACATCTTTGGTTTTGAATATAAAATTGATAATATCAAGCGCAGGTCCCGTCATGAAGGTGGTAACCAAGGCCATAATTACCATCATGGTAAATACCTCCGAAGTGAGCACACCCAAATCATACCCAATATTTAACACCACCAACTCCATTAAGCCTCGGGTGTTCATGAGTGCGCCAATCGTAAGGCTGTCTCGCCAATTTTGTCCTACAAATTTTGCCGCTAAGGCGCTTCCTATAAACTTTCCAACTACCGCCACACCAATAATACAGCCGGTTACTTTCCATAAAAACGGGTCGTTGATTAAGCCAATTTGGGTGCGCAATCCGGTGAAAACAAAAAACAGAGGCAGCAACAAGATCACAGCTACGTCTTCTACTTTATCAATAAAAATGGCGCGAAACTTGGCAATATCCGGCATGATTGCACCCGTCATGAAGGCGCCAAACAAGGCGTGAATTCCTATGATTTCGGTAGTATAGGCCGATAAAATTAGCGTGAGAAAAAAAATGGCTACTACCGGTTTATTTAATTTTGATTTGCTGCCATACAAATCCCCGATACGTTTTAAAAACGGTTTTACAACCAAAAGCATAATCAACACATAGCCTGCGGCCATGCCAATCACATACAAAGAGCTCACAAACGAGCCCGCTTTTACAATGGCTATTACCGCGGCCAATAAACACCAGGCGGTAATGTCGTCGGCAGCGGCGCAGGTAATTACAATGGTACCCAAACGGGTTTTGTGTATCCCGCGTTCTTGCACGATGCGCGCCAATACCGGAAAAGCCGTAATGCTCATGGCAATTCCCATGAATAAACTAAACGATAAAAATTCGACACCCACAGGGGCAAAACGGTAATAAATATAATACGCCAATCCGACGCCCAAGGCAAAAGGAATTACAATGCTGGCGTGGCTGATGACCACCGCGTCGTTGGCTTTATTTTTGAGGACTTTTAAGTCGAGCTCCATGCCAATGACAAACATGAATAAAATGAGGCCTATTTGGCTCAAGAACTGTAAATTTCCTAAGGAATCAAGGGGGAAAAGCGCGGCCGAAAATTCGGGGAAATACATGCCTAACAAAGAGGGTCCTAATACAATTCCGGCAATAATTTCGCCAATTACAGTGGGTTGTCCTATTTTGCGAAACATCCAACCAAAAAAACGTGCCACGACTATAATGGTGATAATTTGCCCCAATAAAATGGCCAGTGGATGCTTGAGGTTGTGTTCCATAGACAATAAAAACTCCGACCATTGGGTGTTCTTAGAAGTGATCACCACAATTTTACGGCCCATTTCGAGCACTTTTCCTTGAATTAATATCCAATAAATAAGCACCGAAAACCCACCGGTTATTAAAAAATAGAAAATGGAGTTCTTAAATCGTTTCATGAAACACGCAAATCAAATTAGGGCTAAATATCAGAAATCAAATATATAAATTATGTGCTAAGTATAAGGCATAACCTAAATTTAATACCACCCATAAACTACTTGAAATTTTGAATAAATATGCGTTGCGTATATTTAAATTTCCCTTGCTTTACCTACATTTGCATGCATTTTTAAACGTTTCATGAAAAAAGCAGTAAAAGTCGGTTTTTGGGAAAAATTAGCCCGCATAATTCTTAAAAACAGAATTGCCATTTTGGTGATTATTGCTGCGCTCACCTTGTTTTTGGGTTTGCAATGGAAGAACTTGGCTATGACCTATACCGAGGCCAATTTGCTTCCCAAAGACCATCCGGCCAACCAACAATACGAGCAATTTTTACACACCTTTGGCGAGGAGGGAAATCTGATAGTAATTGGGTTTAAAGATCCTTCATTTTTTACTCCTAAAAATTTTGCAGCTTGGAACGAGTTGATGACCGGTTTAAAAAAATCAACTGCGGTAGAATTGGTCGTATCGATTAACGACTTGAAAAAAATTCACAAAGACACCATTTCCCAAAAATTTGACCTGGTTTCTTTTGTAGATCCTACGCAAACCAATAATCCTTCCTACCTGAAAGGCCTACGCTACCAATTGTTTCACGAACTGCCCTTTTACGAAGGATTGTTATTTAACAAAACCACCGGCTCTATTCGGGCGGCAGTTTATTTAAAGAAAAATGTAGTCAATACAGCTGGACGCAAAACCTTTATTGTACAAGAGTTAGTGCCCAAAATTGACGCCTTTGAAAAAACAACTGGCATGGATTTACGCGTGTCGGGTATGCCCTACATTCGCACCATCAACGCCGAAAATATGAAGGGCGAAATTGGTCTATTTATTGGCGCTGCCTTGCTCATTACCTCCTTGATTTTCTTTTTGTTTTTCCGTTCCTACCGCGCCACTTTTATCTCGATTTGTATTTTACTAGTGGGTGTCATGTGGTCCTTTGGCACACTCGGGTTATTTCACTACAAAATCACCATCCTCACGGCTATTATTCCGCCTTTGATTATTGTGATTGGAATTACGAATTGCATTTTCTTGATCAACAAATACCAGCAAGAAATCAAGAACCATAAAAACCAAGCCAAGGCCTTGCAGCGCGTGATTTCCAAAATTGGGGTATCTACGTTAATGACCAATTTGACTACGGCGGCCGGGTTTGCTACGTTTATGATTACTGGAAACGATTTGTTGTACGAGTTTGGTTTGGTCACTTCGATCAATGTGATTACGGTGTATTTACTCACGCTGTTGGTGGTGCCCATCATCTACAGTTTCATGCCTATGCCCAAAGAGAAACACTTGTATCACTTGAGTAAAAACTACATTTCTACGCTATTGGATTGGGTAGAACTTCAGGTGCAAAATCACCGCAGCCGCATTTATGTGATTTATGCGCTTTTGTTGATTTTTAGTGTGGTGGGCGTAACCCAAATGAAAGTATCCGGCAGTTTAATTGGCGAAATGCCCAAAAGCGCTTCGTTTTTTAAAGACATTTTGTTTTACGAAAAAGAGTTCAGTGGCGTGATGCCTTTGGAGATCATGATTGACACCAAGCACAAAAAAGGCGTCATGAAATTATCGACACTCAAACGCATGAACGAATTGCAGGAAACCATCGAACAGATTCCCGAATTGTCTAAGCCCGTTTCTGTAGTGAACTTAATTAAGTACTCCAAACAAGCCTATTACAATGGCAATCCCGCCTATTACGAGTTGCCTACAGCACAAGAACAGGCCTTCATTTTGTCGTATGCAAAAAATGCGAAGAAAAACACCAAAGACAATTTGATGAAAAGTTATGTAGATGCCAGCGGCCGTTATGCGCGCATTACCACCTACATGAAAGACATTGGAACCGGCGAAATGGCCAAAATTGAGCAGCAATTGCAAACCAAAATTGACAAGATTTTTCCTGCCGAACGCTATACAGTAACGCTTACCGGAAAAGCCCTGGTGTTTCAGAAAGGGACAAGTTACTTGATAGACAACCTCATCGAATCCTTGATCTTTGCCATATTACTAATTGCCGGACTGATGGCCTATTTATTCCGTTCGGTAAAAATGGTGTTGGCCTCGGTGATCACCAATGTGCTGCCGTTGTGTATAACCTCAGGTTTAATGGGGTATATGGGCATTCCGCTGAAACCTTCAACGATCTTGGTGTTTAGTATCGCCTTTGGGATCTCGGTGGATAATGCAATTCAGTTCATGGCCAAGTTTCGACACGATTTGCAGCGCAACCATGGAAATGTGAATAAATCCGTGATGAGTGCCCTACGCGAAACCGGCATCAGTACGTTTTATACCTCGGTGGTCTTGATTTTTGGTTTTGCTATTTTTACATTGTCGAGCTTTAGCGGAACCATTGCCTTGGGCGGATTGATTTCGTGCACCTTGCTTTTTGCCATGTTTGCCAATTTGTTGGTGCTCCCGGCCTTGGTGTTGAGCTTTGAAAAAGACACGTTCAAAAGGAAACGAAAATAGCCCCGATGGCAGGCGACATCCTTTTGGCGGCCAAGCCAAAAGATACAGCCGAACAGCGGGAAATTGCTCCCAAAAAATAACAACAATTGCCTTATATTTGCAACACACCTCGCCAATGCGTGGGAATGCAACACACCTTTTAGAAGCACATTTATGAAAACAGTAAAAGTTAAAGACTTACTGCAAAGTACCCAAACCCAAACCAACATTACCGTAAAAGGTTGGGTGCGCACCTTTCGAAACAATCAATTTATTGCATTGAACGACGGTTCAACCTTACACAATATTCAGTGTGTGGTCGATTTTGAAAATACCCCCGAAGCCACCCTGAAACGCATTACTACTGGCGCTGCCTTGAGCATTACTGGAAATTTGGTAGAAAGCCAAGGAGCGGGACAAAAATACGAGGTGCAAGCCACACACTTGGAAATCTTGGGCGACTCCGATGCCGAGAAATTCCCGATGCAACCCAAAAAACATTCCTTAGAATTTTTGCGAGAAAACGCCCATTTACGCGTGCGTACCAATGCCTTTGGCGCCATAATGCGCGTGCGATCGGTGTTGTCATTTGCCGTGCACCACTATTTTCAAGAACGCGGATTTGTATATGTGAATACGCCCATTATTACGGGTTCGGATGCCGAAGGCGCAGGCGAAATGTTTAAAGTGACTGCCCTTCCGTTTGACGGAACTCCACGCGACGAAGACGGCAAAGTAAACTACAAAGAAGATTTTTTTGGCAAAGAAACCAACCTGACCGTGTCGGGGCAATTGGAAGCCGAAACCTTTGCCATGGCCTTGGGGCAAGTCTATACATTTGGTCCTACCTTCCGTGCAGAGAACTCGAATACTTCGCGCCATTTGGCCGAGTTTTGGATGATTGAACCCGAAGTGGCCTTCAATGATTTGAACGACAACATGGACTTGGCCGAAGATTTTATCCAATATGTGATCAAATATACACTCGCTCATTGTGCCGATGATTTGAAATTCTTGGAAGGCCGATTGATCGACGAAGAAAAAGTAAAACCACAAGCCGAACGCAGCGAAATGAACTTGTTGGACAAACTCAACTTTGTGTTGGAAAACAACTTTAAACGCGTTTCCTATACCGAAGCCATTGATATTTTAAAGAATTCGAAACCGAATAAAAACAAAAAATTCAATTACATCATCGAAGAATGGGGTGCCGATTTGCAATCGGAGCACGAACGTTTTTTGGTGGAAAAACACTTCAAGTGTCCGGTAATTTTATACGATTACCCGGCCAACATCAAGGCGTTTTATATGCGATTGAACGAAGACGGAAAAACCGTACGCGCCATGGACATCTTGTTCCCGGGCATTGGCGAAATTGTAGGCGGCTCGCAGCGGGAAGAACGCTATGACGTCTTGGTCGAGAAAATGAAGGTGTTGGGCATCGACGAAAAAGAATTGTGGTGGTACTTGGATACCCGCCGATTTGGAACCGCCGTGCACTCGGGCTTTGGTTTGGGCTTTGAACGTTTGGTTTTGTTTGTAACCGGCATGACCAACATCCGAGACGTAATTCCGTTTCCGAGAACGCCGCAAAACGCCGAATTCTAAACGACACCACGCCACAATTACCGGTTATTTAACCCTTTGAATAGTATCCTTGCTTTTTATAAAACCGTTCAATAGCTGTGATTAAACAATATTTACATCTTAAACTCGCGCAAAAATTATCGCCTCAGCAAATCCAGCTGATGAAGTTAATTCAGTTGCCTACGCAAGCATTTGAGCAGCGGCTAAAGGAGGAAATGAATGAGAATCCGGCGCTCGAATCTGGGAAAGAAGAGGAAGACACCTACGAGGCCGACGAATTCGAAACCAATGAATTTGACGACTATGACGATGCGTCCAATATTGATACCGATGACATTAGTATAGACGATTACCTGAGCAACGACGAAATTCCTGATTACAAACTCCAAGCCAACAACTACGCCGAAGAAGACCAACGCGAATCGCCACTCTCGGCAGCCGTGAGTTTTCACCAAGACTTGGTGGCGCAACTCAACACCTTTGTCCTTTCAGATGAGGAGCGAGAAATTGCCGAATTTTTGGTGGGCAGTATTGACGAGATGGGCTACATTCGACGCAGTTTGGCTGATATTGTAGATGATTTGGCTTTTACCCAAGCGATCTACACCGACGAAAAAACAGTGGAACGCATCTTGCATTTGGTACACGAATTGGAACCGGCCGGCATCGGTGCCCGCGACTTGCAAGAATGTTTGTTGCTGCAACTCAAGCACAAAACGCCTGCCGAGTCGATACAATTGGCCATTGGGATTTTGGATCAACAATTTGAGGCGTTTACCAAAAAACACTACGATAAACTCCAAGCCAAATTTGGTGTTACTGCCGAGCAACTCAAAAAAGCGATTCACGAAATAGAGCGCCTCAACCCCAAACCGGGTGGATCCTACCAAGGCAGTTCAAAAATTACCGAAACTATCTTGCCTGATTTTATGATCCGGATTGTCGATGGCGATTTGGAACTTACACTCAATGGTCGAAATGCCCCTAGCTTGCACGTGTCCAAAGATTACCAAGACATGATGCAGACGTATAAATCGGCACGCGAAAAATCGGCAGCACAAAAGGAAGCCGTTCAATTCATCAAGCAAAAATTGGACTCAGCCAAGTGGTTTATCGACGCCATCAAACAACGACAAGAGACCTTATTGGTTACGATGAATGCCATCATGCAGTACCAACACCATTATTTTTTGGAAGGCGACGAAAGCAAAATCAGGCCCATGATTCTCAAAGACATTGCCGACCGCGTGGGGCTCGACATTTCGACCGTTTCACGCGTGGCCAATAGCAAGTATGTCGAAACACCCTACGGTACCAAATTGATCAAGGAGTTTTTCTCAGAAGCGATGAAAAATGACCAAGGGGAAGAAATATCTACCTTAGAAATCAAAAATATTTTGCAAACGGTAATTCGCGAAGAAGACAAAAGCAAGCCCCTGCCTGACGATCAGTTGGTTGAGATTCTCAAAGAAAAAGGCTATCCCATTGCCCGCCGAACCATTGCCAAATACAGAGAACTTTTAGACATTCCTGTGGCCCGATTGCGCAAAAAAATATAATCCAATTGAATAAGCCTAACTCTTTTTTGGTTGTCTTTTCTTATGTGTTTCATCCGCTGTTTATTCCGCTGATGGGAACCTTGATTTACGCTGCAATTTCTCCGCTGCATTACAGTTTAGTTCAGCTCCTTTTCTTGTGTTTACAAGTGAGTTTGCTCACAATTTTTATTCCGTTGGCTTTTTATTTTTGGCTGAAAACTGTGGGCAAAGCTGATTCGATGATGTTGGAAAATCTTGCTCAACGCAAAATTCCCTTGTTCTTGAGCTGCATTTTGCTATATATACTGGCGTTCAAAAGTATTACCCAAGCCGCTTTGCCCGAATTACACTTCTTTTTGCTAGGTGGACTGCTGAGCAATCTATTGACGTTTCTCTATTTATTTATGAACGTCAAGGCCAGCATTCACCAAATGGGAATCGCGGCCCTGACTTGTTTTGTGATCGGGTTGAGCGCACATTACCAAGTTGATCTCACCTATGGGATTGCTTTATTATTGATTCTAAATGGTTTTGTGGCTTCTTCCCGCTTGGCGATGCAAGCACACAGTTACACCGAGTTGGCCATTGGTTTTGGGATCGGTTCTATCCCCCAACTGGCGCTTTGGTGGTATTGGTTATAGGATATAAAATAACAAGCCCAAGTGAATGGCTTGGAGCCCAATAGGGTCATCTTGAATGGTAGCGCCTTTAGACAGCAACGGAGTGAGGCCGTAATAGCCATAAAAATTCCAAGTGTTGTAGCCCATAGCCATGTACAAGCCCAGTTGCATTTTGTTGAAATCTGGGTTGTTTTTGATGATCACATTGTACTGCCCATCGGTATATTGGGAGCGTGACGCCAATAAATAACTCAACTTCAATCCGCTGTAAATTCGCCAAAACTTGTGGCTTTCGGGTGTGGAAGTGCGCCAACGAAATTCGATGGGGAGGTCGAGTAGGTAGTGTTCTATTTTGTTTTTGCTGTAATAGGTCCCGGTTGGAATAATGCTATATACCGGCTGAGAAGCCGATCCATTAATCAATAAATTTTGGTGGTAGTTTTGGTACGAAAAACCCAAGCCTGGCGCAATGGCTATCGTTCTTGCAGTATTGATGGGAAAATCGCGCAACACTCCTGCCGAAAAACCAGTGGAGAATTTATCTTGCGAAAAAGCCGTTGGCGAATTGCCTACCAAATTATAGGTCATCCCAATATAAAACTGATCCTCACGGTATAACGAATCCCGTTGAATCATAGGATAGGGCAAATCCAATTCTTGCTCTTGTGCAAACAAGGCAAAAGAAAGTATACAAAAGAAAAAAAGCAGTTGTTTTTTCATGAGAAAATTGAGTGGGATAAATGTAAGAAAAAAAGAGGAAGGGGGATTGGTTTGTGGATTTGGTTATATTTGGGAAACTTTAAATCTAAAAATTATGAAAAATTACGTATTACATTCTCTTGCTATTGTTGGGGCTATTTCGCTTATTATTATGGCTTGTTCGGCTGATAATTCAAACAATACCAATACCCCTAATAATACAAATGCATTAGGAAAATATCAAATATCATCAAGCCCTAATTCTAATTTAGGAAAATATCACGTTATTGATACTGAGACAGGCATAGTAAAAACTTATGAAAAAACTTCCTCGAATGGTAATTATGTGTTAATTTCTACAACTAATCCTTAAAAATTAAACGCCGCTTCCGCGCGAATCCTTTCGCGTGGCAATTGTTAACTAGAAAATAAAACAGTGCTATAAATTATGCTTGAGAAAGGAAACTTAGAAAATAGTTATTGTAAATTAGAAAACCACGCGAAAGGATTCGCGCGTTAGCGGGGGTTTCTTTACAATTCCCAAGCGCCTGCGGCACTTGATTCTTTTTACTAGTTTTTTGTGGGATTTACAAAAGCGCCTTCGGCACTTGTTTGTAATTGTTTCTTGAGAACGGGATTACCTCCAAAAATCAAAGATTTTTTACGGTGATCCCGGGGAGGGGGAACTGATATCGTTTGCAATGCACGCATTACATGCGGCATTTTTTATGCCTTTGTTGCTTTTCCAAAACGGAGTTTTGGGGCGCAAAAAGGCATAAAAAATGCTCCCTATCGGGAGCATTGCAAACGATGCAGAGAGGATGGGATTCGAACCCACGATGCAGTTGCCCACATACAAACTTTCCAGGCTTGCTCCTTCAACCACTCGGACACCTCTCTAGGAAATTGTGGCTGCAAATAACCGCATTTTTTCTGAGTATGTAAAACGAAAGCAGGTATTTTTTAGGTCAATTCACCACGCAAGGAGGTTTCAAAAATGGTTTTAAAAACGGCCGGATCAACTTGCTGGCCCAAGAGGTACATGAGTTTGGTGATGGCGGCTTCGGTGGTGATGTCCTTGCCCGAAATCACCCCAATTTCTTTGAGTTGGGTACTGGTCTCGTAATCGCCCATGCGCACACTTCCACCCGAGCATTGCGTCACATTAACCACCTGAAGGCCATTTGCAATGGCTTGTTGTAATGTCTTAATAAACCAAGGGGACGAAGGGGCATTGCCCGATCCGTAGGTTTCTAAAACTACGCCTTTTAAATTGGGAATAGCTAATATGGCATTCAATACGGTTTCGTTGAGCCCAGGAAACAATTTTACAATCACCACGTTGGTATCGAGTTCGGTGTGAATACTCAACTTTTTGGTAGAGGAATGCAACAACAACTCTTCACTCACTTTTAAATGCACGCCCGACTCGGCGATGGCTGGGTAATTGGGTGATAAAAAAGCATTAAAATGCTCGGCATTGATTTTGGTAGTGCGATTTCCGCGGTATAACTTGTATTCAAAATACAAACACACTTCGTGAATAACCGGTTTGTTTTTGTGTTGCAAGGCGGCAATTTGTATGGCCGTTATCAGGTTTTCTTTGGCGTCGGTGCGCAAATCCCCGATGGGCAATTGAGAACCGGTAAACACCACCGGTTTGGCCAAATTCTCGAGCATAAAACTCAGGGCTGCAGCCGAATAGGACATGGTGTCTGAGCCGTGCAAGATCACAAAACCATCAAATTGATCGTACTTTTTTTCGATAATTTCAGCCAGTTGAATCCAATGGGTGATGGCCATATTGGAGGAGTCAATGGGCGAGGCAAAAGATAGCGTTTCAATTGAACAAGCCAATTGGGTGAGCTCGGGGATATTGGCAAGAAGCTTGTCAAAATCAAAAGCTTTTAAGGCGCCGGTAGCAAAATTCTTCATCATGCCGATGGTTCCACCGGTATAAATTAACAAAATGTTGGGCTTAGTTCCCATGCTCGTATTTGCGTTTATTCACAACCGGATTGGCATACATAGCCAATATTCCTTGTACTTCGAACTCGCTTTGGGCATCGATGCGTTTTTCTAAACGACGTTCAAAAACGGCTTTTTCGATGTCGGTGTATTGATTACTATACGTATTCGTTCCGTGCAACAAATCGTATGCAATGTAATTGGTAGGCCATAATTTGTAAGACGTTAAGATTGAATCGTCTATGGACTGAGCCAGCGCTTGAATTTGTTTGTTTGCGTTGTCAAACTCAGAATGTATCAAATCAAGTTCGGAATCTAATACGTCGCCAACATGAATGTGGATGTGTTTTTTTTGTCCCATGATGCCACTTAAAAGCGTCATGAAATCTTCGTTTTTTTCTTTGATGTAAATTTCGTTATTGGCTTCGGCTTTAAGTTGCGGCATTTTGAGTGCATCGGTCGGATCATATTCGTAAGAAATCGAAACCGGAACCACCTTAATTTTTTTGAAGTAATCCATCAAATTGGGCTCGTCGGCAGCCATGGCCAACATTTTTAAAACGCCAGGATGCGTAGCGTCATTGCCATCTTTGGTTCGGCCTTCGCGTTGGGCAATCCACACCGATCGGTTTTCGCGCAACAGCAATTGACCAATGTATTCTGACATTAACTTTGAACTTTGCAACAACTCGCGAGGAGACAATCCGCGCTGCACCAAAAAATTGCGGTTGAGTTTAGACAAGGTCAATAAAAACGCCTTTTTTACCAAATTGTCCCCAATGGCCGAAGCAGTCATCACCAAGCCATGTTCAAACAAGGCGGCATTGAGCAAGGAAGTATCCAAGATGATGTCGCGGTGATTGGAAATAAATAAATAGGCCGTGTTTTTTTCTAATTTTTCAAAACCGGATGTAGTCAAACCGTCCGAACTTTTTTCGAGTACTTTTTGAATCGATTGGTAGATGAAATTGCACTGAAAATCGCGTATCGAATGGGTTTTGAGCAACTGTTCTTTCCAGACCTCATCGGCCACTGTAGGAAAGGTAAAATTCATCAAGGCTTTCATCATCGGATGATTGACCGACGAACGGATTCCTTCATTTATTTCGGCATCATAAAACGGTCGAATCAAATCGAATTTTTGCATTGGCATTCCCTTTTGTCGGTTACAAATGAACAAAAATTTTATGAATTTGTGCTCCTTTTACTGCTTAAATGCCAAAGACGGCCATAGAATTGGCTGTGGTAATTTGGGCAATTTCATCGATGGGAAGCCCATAAATTTCCGTCAATTTTTGGGCCACCAAAATGACATAAGCGCTTTCGTTTCGTTTGCCTCGATGAGGCGCAGGAGCCAAATAGGGCGCGTCGGTTTCGAGCACCAAATGGTTCAATGGGATTTCGTGTAAAAATTGGTCAATCTTGCCGTTTTTGAAGGTGGCCACTCCCCCAATTCCCAATTTCATGTTGTAGGAGATGGCTTGCAAGGCCTGTGCTTTGGTGCCGGTAAAACAATGAAAAATGCCAAACAAATCGGGGCCTTTCTCCAATTCTAATACATCAAAAATTTCATCAAAGGCATCGCGGCAATGGATCACGATGGGAAGTTTGTGCTTTTTGGCCCACTGAATCTGGGTGCGAAAAGCTATTTTTTGTTCTTCGATATGGGTTTTGTCCCAATATAAATCTATGCCAATTTCGCCAATGGCATAGAATTTTCGTTCATTCAATTGACGTTCCACATGTGCCAATTCGTCTTTGTAGTTGTCTTTTACATAAGTGGGATGCAAGCCCGTCATCAAAAAAACGTGTTCGGGATACAGCGCCTCCAACTCATACATGGCCTGGGTGCAGCTCGAATCGATGGCCGGTACAAAAAATCGACTCACGCCAGCTTCCAATGCACGCTGCATCATCTCAGCCTGATCGGTCTGAAATTCTTCGCTGTATAAATGGGTATGGGTGTCGGTGAATGTCATAAATTTTTGAGGATGTACTAAATTATTCGTTCAGGTCTTTTGCAGTTGCTTGTAGATTTTGTCGGTGTTTGCGCAAAGTAAAATAGGCAATACTAGCACTCAATAACATGATGCAACTCGCCAAAATAAAAGGCGCTCCAGGCAATAAAAAAGGGGCTTCTTTGTGTGTGAAAAAGTAAAAGGTTGACGACATTAGCGGTGGACCTACAATGGCTGAGGCGCTCATTAAACTTGACATCGTGCCTTGTATTTCGCCCTGTTCGTTGGCGGGAACTTGCCCCGAAATGATGGCTTGCATGGCTGGTCCAGCAATTCCGCCCAAGCAATAGGGAATCAAGAAGGTAAACATCATCCAACTTTGTGTAGCCAAGGCAAACAAGCCCATGCCCACACTATAGAGCAACATGCCGATATACACACTTTTTTCGTTTCCTAATCTGGGACTGGTAAATCGAATGAGTCCACCTTGTACCAGGCCAACGAGTAGGCCAATGATGCCCAACGAATAGCCCACCATTTTTTCGTCCCAATGGAAACGGTACATCGTAAAATAACTCCAATTGCTGTGCACGGCGTGCGAAGCCACATACAACATAAAAATCGATAGCATCAAACCAATGAGTTGGGGATATTTTTTGAGGTGCATAAATGATCCTATTGGATTGGCGCGCTTCCAATCAAAGGCGCGGCGTTTATCGGGAGATAGGGATTCGGGCAAAATAAAGTACCCGTAAATAAAATTGATGAGGCACAAAATCGCAGCGGCATAAAAGGGCACGCGCGAGCCAAATTGGCCTAATAATCCACCAATTACTGGCCCGATGATGAATCCAATTCCAAAAGCAGCGCCGATCATTCCAAAATTTTTCGCTCGGTTTTCGGGGGTACTCACATCGGCAATATAGGCAGAGGCTGTGGTGATGCTCGCACCGGTGAGGCCCGCGATGATTCTACCCACAAACAACCACGTGATGGTGGGTGCGAAAGCCAACAGCAAATAATCTAAGGAAAACGTAAACAAAGAAATGAGCAAAATGGGCCGTCTGCCAAAGCGATCACTCAAATTGCCCACCAAAGGCGCAAAGATAAACTGGGTAATGGCATAGGCAAACGTGAGCCAACCTCCAATTTTGGCGGCTTCACTGATGTCTCCGTTTATGAGTTCTTTGATGAGTTTGGGAATCACCGGAATGATGATGCCCCAACCCGTGATGTCAATGATGAGCGTGATGAATATGAATCCAATGGCCGCCTGCTTTTTACTTTTTTTCATAATGGTAATGCTGAACAAGTACACAAAAAATCCCGCGTGAATTTCAAGCGGGATTTGTATATATCAATTTCAATAAATTAAAGTTCTAAGGCTTTTTTGGCATCGCCATTCATCAGTAATTCCAATGGATTTTCTAGGGCTTCTTTCACAGCCACCAAGAACCCAACAGATTCTCTTCCGTCAATGATGCGGTGATCATAGGAAAGTGCTACATACATCATCGGGTGAATTTCTACTTTTCCGTTTACGGCAATGGGACGTTCAATGATGTTGTGCATGCCTAAAATTCCTGATTGTGGCGGGTTGATAATGGGTGTGGACAACATGCTACCAAACACACCCCCATTTGAGATGGTAAAGGTTCCTCCGGTCATGTCATCTACCGTGATTTGTCCGTCGCGTGCACGAATGGCCAATCGTTTTATTTCGGCTTCAACGCCTCTAAATGTTAACTTTTCGGCAGCACGCACTACTGGAACCATGAGTCCTTTTGGACCTGAAACGGCTACTGAAATATCACAAAAATCGTAGGCAATTTTGTCTGAACCGTCGATCATCGAATTTACATCCGGATACAATTGCAGCGCGCGCGTTACCGCTTTGGTAAAGAAGGACATATAGCCCAACCCTAAACCACCGTGTTTGGCTTTGAACGCGTCTTTGTATTGGTTACGAATCTCGTTGATGGGTGTCATGTTCACTTCGTTAAACGTAGTCAACATGGCGGTTTCGTTTTTGGCCGCCACCAATCGTTCGGCTACTTTGCGGCGCAGCATCGATAATTTGGTACGGCTAGATCCGCGTGCTCCTGCGGTAGGCGTTCCCATAGAAGGTACTGCATTGATGGCGTCTTCTTTGGTAATGCGGCCGTCTTTTCCGGTGCCAAGAACATCAGTGGGTTGCATGTTTTTTTCGTTCAATATTTTTCTGGCAGCAGGCGAAGGCGCTTGAGTAGCATAGGTAGTGGCAGCAGGAGCGGCAACTTCAACCGCTTTTGGAGCAGCTACCGGATCGGCGGCTTTTTCAGCTTGAGCGGCGGCACCACTTGGTTTTGCAGCAGCTGTATCAATTAAACAAACCACTGCGCCCACGGCTACCGCATCACCTTCTTCGGCTTTTAGGGTAATAATTCCGCTGGCTTCTGCAGGCAATTCCAAGGTGGCTTTGTCTGAATCTACTTCGGCGATGGCTTGGTCTTTCTCTACATAATCTCCGTCTTTTACTAACCAAGTTGCAATTTCAACTTCTTTAATTGATTCGCCGGGAGAGGGAACTTTCATTTCTAAAATCATAGTTGTATATTTTAGTTTGTATATAATTTATAATCTGCTGTTTTAGAATATTGAGCTCATACCTGACAGCCACTGGCTGTCCT